>NZ_JBYMAP010000081.1:0-17333 GCF_057766305.1 Methylomonas sp. BG-2
TTCAATTGATCGGGGTAGAGGCCGTAACGGATTTTGAACAGGCTGCGCTGCTTGCCGGGCGGCAGCTGGCGCAGGATTTCGGCAACCCGCTGGTTGATTTCCCGTTGCAAACGAGCCGCCGCATCCTCGCCGGTAGTAGCTGACTGAGTGGTCCGGGGCACCGAGGGCGAACTTTCTGCCGCCGCGCGGCTTGTCAGGGCTCGCAAGCGTTGGCTATTAACCAGCGTGATTTGGCTGGGGCCGCGATTGGTTGGCGATTTGCTCATGATCGATGTGACGGGTCGAGGTCAGTGATGGGCCGGGTCGTGGATTAAGTTGCGGATCACCACCGACGCGCAAACGCCGCCGAAAGCCGCCGGCAGATAGGAAATCGTGCCGTAGGCCGATTTCTTGTAATTGCTGCCGTCGGTGAACATCAACGAATCCTTGTTCACCACTTCCGGCGAAAACACCACTTTCACGCCGCGATGAATGCCGTGCTTGCGCAAGCGTATTCGAATGAACTGGGCGAACGGGCAGTTATAGGTTTTAGAGATGTCGACCACTTTCAAATGGGTCGGATCGAGTTTACCGCCGGCGCCCATCGAACAGACGATTTTCAACTTGCGCGCCTTGGCGGCCCGGATCAAATGAATTTTCGGCGTCAGGCTGTCGATCGCATCGACGATGTAGTCGTAGTGGCATTCGTCCAGCAGCGTGGCGGCGGTATCCGGCGTGATGAATTCGTATTTGATGGTTAGATCGAGGTCGGGATTGATTGCCAGCAGCCGAGCGCCCATCACGTCGGCCTTGGGTTGGCCGTGGGTGGTCGCCAGCGCCGGCAGTTGCCGATTGCGGTTGCTGGCTTCGACCACGTCGCCATCGACGATCGTCATTTTGCCGACGCCGGCCCGGCAGATGAATTCGGCCGCATAGGAACCGACGCCGCCCATGCCGACCACCAACACGTGGGCCTGTTGCAGTTTGTCGAGTTTGGGCTTGCCGATCAGCAATTCGGTACGGGACAGCCAGCTTAAGTCGGTCATCGAAACACTCTATCGAAATTGGCAACGAGTTGGCGTTGCAGCGCGGTTAAATCAAGGCCGCGAATTGTAGCCGCTTCGGCATGGATTGTCGCAATCGAGATGTCGGCCGCGTCGGTTTCCAGGAACACCCGATCCAGCGGCGCGGCCCGCCAGCTGTCGCGCGCCGAGGCGCGCGGGTTCAGTAAGGCTTTACCGAAACTCAAGTAACAACCGGCGCCGACGAGTTGCTCGGCCAAGCCCGGCTTGCCGGTGAAGCCGTGCACGATCCAGGTTTGCCGGGGCAGCAGCGCGCGCTTGAGCGCCAGCAAATCGCCAAAAGCCCGCACGCAATGCACGATCAACGGCTTTTTCCAGCGTTCGGCGCATTCGATCTGACGAATGAAGGTCCGCCGTTGTAACTCGTAAGGAGTCGCGGCGCATCGATCCAAACCGCATTCACCGACCGCGGCCAGATAGGGCGCCAAACGCTCCAAGGCTTCGAAGGCTGGCGTCAGAGTAGGCTCGGCCAGATACCAGGGATGCAATCCGGCGCTGATGCGGGTTCGCCCGGCCGCTGCGATGGCGGCGTCGGCGTCGAAGGTATTCAGCGACGCCAAGTCGAAATTGACCAGACTAAGCGCGGCTTCGGGCCGAGCGGAGTGGCAGTGCAGGTCGATATACATTGAAAGCGCGGCGGCAAGCCCAGGATTGGAAACAGACGCCGCTGAGTGTAACCAAAGCCGATCCAGCGCGCGAATCGAAAGCTTAAACCTAAAAAGAGCCGTTGGGCGATGAAAAATCCGGTTCGTCCTGAGTTCATCGAAGGGCGAGCGGGATTTTTCAATCACCCGGAGGGTGAGTGTGTTGCGAGCCGTCCGTGCTTCGACAAGGCTCTCCTGAGCGCAGCCGAAGGGCTCGGCACGAACGGCTCGCAACACACGCCAACTGCTCTTTTTAGGTTAAATGGTCGAAGTCCAAAGCTTCGCGCAGGGATGGGCCGGCGCTTCGGCTTATACGGGGTCGTCCAACAGCAGAAATCCCGCTTTCGGCGCGCCGCATTGCGGGCAACTCCAATGCTCGGGCAGATCGGCAAAGGCGGTGCCGGGCGGCACTTGCCAGACCGCATCGCCTTCGGCCGGGTCGTAGACATGCCAGCAAATCTTGCATTCCAGCTTGGCCTCGGCCGGCAGCCGCGAGGCATCGCCGCCGTAAGCCCCGGCAAAAAAGCCTTCGCTCACAAATACACCTGCAAGATTTCCTGCAAGCGCTGGTGACTGTCGGCAATGTCTTCCGCCGACGCGCACGCCACCGTCGGCACCTCGCTGACTTCCAGCGTGTTCAGGATCAGCGTGTCCTGCGAATTGAAATAACGCACCCACCAGACATGGCGGGTCGCCGTGGCATCGATCCGGCAGTTGCCGTAACCGCGCGACAGAATCGTCACCGCGCCCTTGCCCAAGCGTTGCTCCAGAAACGCCAAGTCCTGCTCGGTTTGCGGCAGCAAACTCAGGTTGATGATGTGGGCTTCCGCGCCGGGTTGATACTCGGCGATCTTGGCATTCAATTCCGCCAGCAACGGCGGCGCGTTCATCACCCCATCCGGCAACGCGCTCATGTCGGTATCGATATGTTGAGCGGCATCGGCGAAGGCAGTTTGCAAGATGGCTTGCGGGATGATGCCGACTTCCAAGGTGTCGGCGACAATCTGTTTTTGCCCATCCAACCGCTGCGACCGCCAGACGCCGGCCAGCACCGATTCCTGAATTCGCTGGGTCTGCGCGCCGTTACACAGCATGCTGACTTCGCCCTCGCCAAGCAGTTCGTCGACGAACTGGCGATTGGTTTGGTCCAGGGCGATCAAGTCTATGGTTTGGCTGGTTGCCGGGTAGGTCGCTAAATCCTGTTCCAGTTGCTGCAACACGGTTTTGGCTTGCGCGAGATCGGCGCCGTTCAAGTCCACCGAAATCGTCGGCATCCGGTAGGTGGTCATTTCTTCCGGCATCGCCAGATAATCGAGTTCGACGCCGTCTTCCTCGGCGGGTTGGCTGCCTTGGCCGAAAATTGGGAGAGATATGCTGGTCATGTTTTGGTGTTTGGTTGAATTAAGAGGGTGTGTCTATTGGGTGTCGCTATCGCGGTTTATTTGAAGCCAGTTTTACGGAAACCATCCAAGGTTTTCACCCTTACTCGTTCCCACGTGCCGCGTGGGAATGCAGATTTACCGCGCCGGCGGTAAGATACGTATAAGGAACCCGACCAGGTGAAACTGATGGGCCGTAGCCGTTACCGAATTCTCCAGCCGCAATATCCGCACTTCATAACCTGCACCGTGCTCAACTGGATACCCCTGTTCACCCGGCCGTCCACCGTGCAAATCGTACTGGACGCCTTGCATTATCGCCAACAACAGCACGGCTGGCGAATTTACGGCTTTGTGATACTGGAAAATCACATGCATTTGTTGATTCAAGCCGACGATCTAGCCAATCAAATCGCCCATTTCAAATCCTACACCGCTCGCTAGTTAATCGACTATTTACACGAAATCAAAGCCGAGCGGCTATTAGCTCAACTCAAATGGTTTCGCAAAGCGCATAAAACCGACCGCAACTATCAATTGTGGGAAGAAGGCAGCCATCCGCAGCTGATCGAGAATCCCGAAGTCTTACGGCAGAAACTCGATTACATCCACCTCAACCCGGTCAAACGCGGTTACGTCGATTTGCCGGAACATTGGCGCTATTCCAGTGCGCGTAGTTATGCCGGCATGGAAGGCTTATTGCCGATTTATTGGGATTGGTTTTAACCTGACCGCGGCGCGGTTAGTCTGCATTCCCACGCGGCGCGAGGGAACGAGGAATAACAAAAAGACCCAGTTCCGATTATCTGGTGATGATTTGTTATCTGGCCCCTGCCTGAATAAGTAACCTCTCGGCTGACTTATTACCCATATATCTCGCAAATTCAAGTGGGGTGAGTTCCTTTTCGGCAAACGTAATTTCGGGGCCTATAGACAGCGTATTTTCATTGATTCGTTTAATACCGGAAACAGGAAATTCAAAACGGTAACTCTTGTTTAGGTCCATGCCATGCGTCATCAAAATTTTCAGCACCTTCTCCGCCGAATCGTTTTCGGCAGTTACCATCCAAAACCTAACAGACTGATCATCAACTTCCGCACCATTTTCTAACAAAAGCTCAACAATTTCGGGATTATAGGAAGATATCGCCCAAGCCAATGCGCTGTCGACAATCTGCACTTTCAAATTCTTAGCCCCAACGGTTTCTATAAGGACTTTCGCCAAGTTGTAGTCAGCTTCTGGCCCCATTGCGTATTCAAGCGGTGTGACCATCCTATTTTCATCACCCACTTCCGGTTTTTTGGGAAACACATTAGGCAAAGCACCATTTGATAACAGCGCTTCGACCAAATCCAACCGTTTTTCATAAATAGCCACCCATAGCGGTGGTGTTGAATATTCTCCTGATGAATTTATATCCCAGCCTGCGGCAAGCGCTACCTCAAAAGCAGTGAGCCCAGGCAATCGGCTAATCAAATACCATGGATTATTATCAGGCGTTCGATTTTCCTTGGCTTCCCGAAGAATGCGTTCGTCATCTTTTAGAATACGGTAGTATTTTTTCCCGTCCGCTTCTTGAAATTGCTCAAGCTCGCATTCAATAGCAAGCTGGAAATTGTCTGTTACCCGCCATACAGCCCTAGGAGAATTCTCGTCAGTGACAAAAGCGTGGCGTCCTCGATAACCTGCATTCAACACAACGATGTAAGGTACACCATCAATTTCAATCACTCGCTTCTCATAAGAATCTGTAGTAACCGGATTGATTAAGTCTTGCGCCCCGCTAACTTGTATTTCATCCCCTTGCTCACGGCCCGGATTTATCAGCACCAATTCATAGTCGGAGTTGATTCCGGCAACTAACCCCTTGATAGACGCATCAACTGGAAACGAACCAAATATCTCTTGGAAGCCATCACCATTAAGATCTGCTTTAACGGTATAAATTGATGTTTTGAGTATTGACGGAAATGCTTCACGCAAGGATGGCTCATCCTTTAGCACCGAAGATTGGATTTTTCCAGCGTCGGCAATTTCGATTATGGATTGGCAAGCGGTGCTTGATCTGACATTCGTTTGACAACCGGGAAGCAAAAAAAATGACAGCAACAATATTCGATACATCAAACACTCCAAAACTTTTGTGGCAGTTAGTAGGCTGGATAGAGCCAAGTGATACCCAGCAATATAGGCCAAAACTGGGTTTACACTACCGTTCCAACCCAGCCTACCAAAAAACCGTTGCTACACACAATAACCGTTGGAGTGGACTATTCCCGTTATTCCGCCCCGAGCATCGCAGCTTTTGGCGAGACTAGCCCGCAGGGGAGCGGCAAGGATGCCGCTCGTTTTCGGAGGGGCTGGGAAGCCCCTTCCGAAAACCCTCGCCAAAAGCGACAAATTTGCCTGGAGCAAATTTGAACAGCTGATAGGCTGGCCCGCAGGGCGAAAACCATGGATGGTTTTCGTAAAGCGCAGGATTAAGGCGGAATGTCGGGTGGCCTTTTCTTTGGATACTTTCTTTTGGCCAAGCAAAAGAAAGTATCTCGGCCGTCGGGCTGACAAATCGGCAGGATAGCCGATTTGCATGCGGAGCACCCGCGGGGCGAAAAACAGGGAAGTTTTTCGTGAAACTGACTTTAAAACACTCGTCGCGACAGCGACACATTTACTCGAAAAGAATGGAAACCAGAGCTTCCGAGGCAATCTTTCCCAACCTGGAGGTTGTGAACCGGAAAAACTAGCAAACTAGAATAACGCACTCATCAAACATCGAATTTAATCTTCCCATTCGCATACTGATGTATCAACGAACCAATCAACACCTGGTACGGCAAGCCCTGCCTAACCGACTGCGCCTTCAACTGTTCAAGATCGCTTTCCAACAATCGAATACTGACCGTTTTCTTTTTGCCTATTTGGTCGCGAGCGATTTGGCTATAGCGGCTTTTTTCGCCATCCAAATCATCGACACTGACGGCCGCGCTGTCTTCGACATAATCGACAATCTCATTTTCTTCAACCATAAATTCTGTCGCCATGTTCATCCTTTTCAATTAAACCCGCGAAAGCCAATATCCCGGCCTACGCCGATGGTGGGCAAACGCCGTAATCAATATGCGCCCGGCGGAATTTCGATAAAACACCGAATAAGGAAAATGCGATAGACCAACGCGGCGGATTCCTGATGGATGAAGCATTCGCCAAGTTTCCGGTTTTTGCACAATCAAATTCAAGACACGTTCGAAGTCATCAATCAACAAAGCACCAAGCCGGTTTTGTTTATCTTGGTAAAACCGAATCGCTTCCAGATATTAGGCTTCCGCCTCGGGAAGAAACTCGTAGTTCACTTAATCAAGGTACGGGCTTTCTCGGCAACTACCTTGCCGGAAATAGATTGCACTTTGCCAGCGTCGAACTCAGCGACGCGACGCGCCGATTCCTCGCCCCATAACCGCTCGAACTCCGACTCGGAAACTTCCTCGAGGCTCAATAACAGCCGCTGCGCCAAAGCGGCCCGGTCTTGAAGCGGTAAGGAAAATATTTCGGCTTCCAGTTGTTTGAGATTCATATCGGCGATACTCCCGTAAAGTAGAAAACTCAGTCACGCCACTACTGGCTCGACGGGGATAGTATACGTCCAACCTCATTTCCGTCGCGATAGCGACACCAAATTGTTAAAGAGCCGATGAGATTCCCCTCACCCTAACCCTCTCCCGCAGGGAGAGGGAATTAGACCGCTAAGTTATTTAAAGCCCGCGAACACCGACAGCAAGCACCGTCCTAAAAATCAAAACTATGCGTGTCCAACGCCGCAAACCTTATCCAAATCGAAACCGGGCGGTTGGCAGGTCTCGGCGGCTAAAATCCGGGTGATTTCGCGGCCGTATTCCGGCCAGTCCCGCAGGCCGCTGATCGTTCCCAAATATTCGCCGCGGCGCAGGAAAATCAAGGTCGGCCAGCCGGTGAAGCGGTAGCGGGCTTGCAGTTCGCGTTCGATGCCGCGGTCAACCAGCGCGCCTTGCATTAAGCCGCTAAAGGCTTTCAGCAATTCGGGCAGAATCACCGCCAAGTCCGCGCTTTCCGGGAACATCACCGGATCGCCGGCGAAGAACAACACCACGTCGGCGTTGCCGTAAACGAAGTGATCGAAGTTGTCGGCATTCAACAGCGGTAAACCGTATTGGCTGACCAAGCGGGCGACGGGGGTGGTCATGATTGTAAAAACTCCGGTAATTGCGGTTCGCGGTCCACCAGGTCGGCGAATAAATGGTCGAAATCGGTTTGACCGGCCATCGCCAGCCGCATCGCTTCCAGCGCGTCGCTGATTTGCGCGGCGCGCTCGGAACTGAGCACTTCGCGGGCGGTGTCCAGAAACACCAGCAGCCAAGTACCGGCCGCTTGTTCGCCGACCAGCATCATATCGATTTGGCTATGCTGACCGCGATAAACGCAGATCGCCGTCTCGCCGCGCGATTCGACGATTTGCATCGGAATGCCTATGCACATCAGTATTTCCCCCGATAGTCGACATCAACTTGTAAGCCCGGTTGCTCGGGCGCTTGCGGCGGCCGCACTTCAAAGGCGTTTGACAGCACGATGCGCTCGTCGCCGAGCCGGCAGGCAATTTCAGGCGCCGGGCGCTCTTGTTCGTAGCGCTGGATGTCCAGGATGGGATCGGTCAAGTCTCTGGGAACGTCAACGGCATCGGCGACCACGCCGAACTCGGCCAGGTAGGCAATGGCAACGTCGATCGCCGGCTGAATTTGCGCCTTCACACTCGGCCGCAAACTGCCGCCGTAGTCCTCCAATTCTTCCGGCTGCACGCCGATCAGCAACAGACGTTCCGGATAGTCGCCCAACATTTGCGCCATTGCCAACACTTCTTGGAAGCCGGTCTGGTGCAGGCTCATTTTCTTGGCGCCGAGGAAGCTCGGGACGTCCGCGTCCTCGACAATTTTCAATGTGGCCGGCGGCAGGCCGTAATCGACCGCGTCGAACACCACCAGCACGTCGGCGTTTTGCACGTAGTCCACTAAATACACGCCCTGAGTGCCGCCGTCCAGCACCGTGACGTGCTCGGCGAACCGGTAATATTTTTGCAGATGTTCGATGACGCGAACGCCGAATCCCTCGTCGGCCCACAGCAGGTTGCCGATGCCCAGCAACAGAATTCGCGGCGTGGCGGGCATGCTCAATGGGCGTCGTCGATGGGTTTGTCGTCCTTGAAGACGCGCCAACCGGTGACGATTGTCGACAGCATGCTTTGTCCGGACAATTTTTCCTCGCGCACCGCCACGTAGACGTGTATCACCACGAAACAAACGATGAGCCACATCACCAAATGATGCCAGGTATGTACGGTCTGGCTGTCGCCGAACAAGGGCAGCAGCCAACTGCTGAACAGCGCGTATTGCCAACTGCCTTGGCCTTCGCCTTCGCCGTACAACGCAAATCCGGTCACGATCATGAACAAGGCGCCCCAAACGAAGGCAAAATGCATCGCCAGGATCGCCAGCGGATTGTGACCGATATAATGGCGCGGCTGTTTTTCCAGAAAGCAATACCAACGGATTTCACACCAGACGCCGTCCCAAAAATGGCCTTGCAGCAGCGGCGGCAGAAAGATTTGACGAGCATGCTCGTTGCCGGCATAGGCCCAGTAAGCCCGGCCGGCAATGCCTATCGCCAGCAGGTAGCCGGCGGCGAAATGCGCAAAGCGGATATAGCCCATCAAGAAATGCTCGGAGGCTTCGCCGGCCGGCGAAGCCAACGGCGAGGCGATCAGATAGCCGCTGATAGCCAATACCACGATGGCCAACGCATTCAGCGAATGCCATAGCCGAACCGGCAGTTCGTAGACGTAAACCGGAGCGGTCGGCGTGCTCATTTCGAGCTCCGGCGGCTGTTGGCCCATGTTTTGACGACCAGCATCGCGACCAAGCTCAACATGGCCGCCGCCAAATAGGGCAACCAGCGTTGATACGACAGAATCCAGTGTTCCAGGCCGTGGCTCAAGCTGTCGATGCCGGGGTGACTGTGAGCTTCGGCGGAACCGAACGCGAGTAACAAGATGGCGAATGTCAAAAATTTGTTCATTGGGATCTCCCGGAAGAGGTGGCTAGGCTCGCCGCCTGCCACCTGTATTAATTCCGCGGCGGATAGCCCTGTGCGTATCCGCGCTGTCAGTGGTGTTATCGGACTTTTACGCTGGTGAGTTCCTGCCCGTCCGGGCTAATCACGTGGGTTGAACAGGCCAGACAAGGATCGAAGCTGTGCAACGTACGCAAAATCTCGACCGGTTCTTCCGGACGCTCGACTTTAGTGTTCATCAGCGAAGCCTCGAACGCGCCGATATTGCCTTGCTCGTCGCGCGGCGAGCCGTTCCAGGTGGTCGGCACCACGCATTGGTAATTGGCGATCTTGGTGTTTTCGATTTTCAGCCAATGGCCCAACGCGCCGCGCGGTGCTTCGGTGAAGCCGACGCCCTTGACGCTGGTCGGCCAGGTGTCCGGATCCCAACGCTCGACGTTGGCGGTGGACAGGTCGCCGGCCTTGACGTTGGTGATCAGCTTGTCCATAAAGTAACGCATCTTGCCGGCCGCCCACTGGGCTTCCAGGCCGCGCGCGGCGGTGCGGCCCAGCGTCGAGAACAACGCGCTGACCGGCACGTCCAGCGTTTTCAACACGAAATTGATTTGCTCGGTAATTTCCTTATTGCCTTGGGCGTAGCCGATCACATAGCGGGCCAGCGGACCGACTTCCATCGCGTGACCGCGCCAGCGCGGCGCCTTGATCCAGGAATACTTGGCCGATTCGTCCAATTCCATGATGTGGGTGCGATCGCCCTTGGTGTTCGAGCCCAGCTTGTAATTGGGATCGGTGATGCCGTCCCAGGGGTGCAGGCCGGCGGCTTCGTCCGGGTATTTGTACCAGGAGTGCGGTACGAATTCCTGAATCTGCTTGGGATCGGTCAGATCGACTTCGTGGACCTTGCTCAGATCGCCGTTGATGATCGCGCCACGCGGCATCAGCAAGTTGGCCGCCGAGTAGTCGTTGGCTTTGTCCGGAATGTCGCCGTATGACAGCAGGCTTTGGCCGGAAATGCCGCCACCGTACAACCAGCCTTTGTAAAACTGGGCAATCGCCAGTAAATCCGGGATGTAGATTTGGTCGATGAAGGTGATGGTGCGGTCGATGATCGACGAAATCAGGTTCAAGCGTTCCATGTTGACCGCGCCGACCGCGCCGACGCCGTCGATATTGATCGCGCACGGCACGCCGCCGACCAACCAGTTCGGATGCGGGTCCTTGCCGCCGAAGATGGTGCGGATTTTCATAATGTCTTTTTGAAAATCCAGCGCTTCCAGATAGTGGGTGACTGCCAGTAAGTCGGCTTCCGGCGGTAGTAAATACGCCGGATTGCTCCAGTAGCCGTTTTTGAACGGGCCGAGCTGGCCGGATTCGACAAACTTTTTCAGCCGGTTTTGGGTATCGCGGAAGTAACCCGGCGAGGATTTAGGATTGCTCGGCGAAATTTGTTGCTGCAACGCCGAGGTCGCGACCGGATCGGCTTTCAGCGCGTTGACCGGGTTGACCCAATCCAACGCGTGCAAATGATAGAAATGCACCAAGTGGTCGTGGGCCTGCAAACTCAATTGCATGATGTTGCGGATCGAGTTGGCGTTTTCCGGGATTTTGATTTTCAACGCGTCTTCGACCGCGCGTACCGAGGTCAACGCGTGGGTACCGGTACAGACGCCGCAGATGCGTTGCACGAAGGCCCAAGCATCGCGCGGGTCCCGGCCTTTCAGGATCACTTCCAGACCGCGCCACATGGTGCCGCTGGACACCGCGTTGCGAATGATGTTTTCCTCGTCGATATTGACTTCGCAACGCATGTGGCCTTCGATCCGGGTGACCGGATCGACCACCACGCGGCGGCCGGCGTCGTTCAGATGAAAACCGTTGGGGGTAGCAGTGACGGTCATGATTATTCGGCTCCGGGTTGTTTATCGGCTTGTTTGGCGCGGTTCAAGGCAGTCAGGCCGGCATGAGCGGCGACGCCGGCGGTGACGATGCCGGCGGCGGTGCCGCCGACCACGTCGGCGTTGGCTTCGATGCCGAACTGGTTGATGCCGGTCAGGCGGTCGTAAAAACTGCCCTTATCCCAGAAACCGTCCTCGGAACAACCGATACAGCCGTGGCCGGACTGGATCGGAAACGACGTGCCTTCGTTCCATTTCACCGTGGAGCAGGCGTTGTAAGTGGTCGGTCCCTTGCAGCCCATTTTGTACAGGCAATGGCCTTGGCGGGCGGCTTCGTCGTCCCATTGCTCGACGAACTGGCCGGCGTCGAAATGCGGCCTTCTATAGCATTTGTCGTGGATGCGCTGGCTGTAAAACATCTGCGGCCGGCCTTGTTTGTCCAAGGTCGGCAGTTTGTCGAAGGTCAATAAATACGCCACCACCGCGGTCATGACTTCGGCGATCGGCGGGCAGCCCGGCACTTTGATGATGGGTTTGTCAGCCAAACCCGGCACTTTGTGTACCGGCGTGGCGCGGGTCGGATTGGGTTTGGCGGCCTGCACGCAACCCCACGACGCGCAGGAGCCCCAGGAAATGATGGCTTTACAGCTTTCGGCGGCGTACTTGAGTTGCTCGACGAAAGGCTTGCCGCCGATGATGCAGTACATGCCGTCCTCGGCCAGCGGCGGATTGCCTTCCACGGCCAGGATGTAATTGCCTTTGTATTTTTCGACGATTTCATCGACGATGGCTTCGGCGTTATGGCCGGCAGCGGCCATGATGGTGTCGTCGTAATCCAAGGACAGCATCGACAGAATCACGTCTTTAGCCAGCGGATGGCCGGAACGGATGAAGGATTCCGAACAACAGGTGCATTCCAGACCGTGCAGCCACAACACCGGAATGCGCGGCTTGGTTTCCATCGCATGGGCGATTTTCGGCGCGAACGCCGGACTCAAGCCCAGCGACGCGGCGGTCAGGCTGCAAAACTTCAAGAAGCTGCGGCGGGTGATGCCCTGCCGGCGCATCACATCGTAAAAGGTTTCGATCATGGACACTCCTGGCGTTGCCATACGCGATCCGCGCGGGGCGGATCTGCGGATTCGGCCGTCCCGGCTCGAATTCGCGGTTATTGTTTTTTTCCGGCGGCGCTGGGGCCGGCCGGTTGAAGCCCGCAGAGCTTACGCAACATCCATGCCGAGCGACTGGTGGCGCCATTACCTTGAAAATCCCGTGGGAAATATGGATGAGATTGTCTAAATTGCAACAAAGCAGACAATCGCGCGCCGAAAATGACGTTTATGCGACAAGGCCGGCTGGCGGGTTGCCGCCGACCGACTAGGATAGAATCTTGGTTTTTTGCGAGGAAGCGCGGGTTGACTGTAGAGACCACCACCATCGATTTACTTCGTCATGGCGAAGCACAAGGCGGCGCGGTTTACCGGGGCAGCCGCGACGACGCATTGACCGAGCAAGGCTGGCAAGCCATGGAAGCCCGTTGCGGAGGCGGCGATTGGGATAGCGTGGTAAGTTCGCCGCTAAGACGATGCCGGGATTTTGCCACTGCCTACGCCGCCCGGTACGGCTTGCCGTTGGAAATTTTACCGGCCTGGCGGGAAATAGACTTCGGTGCGTGGGAGGGGCGGGCCGCGGCGGAGATTCAGACGTCCGACCCCGAGCGCTGGGCGGCTTTTTGCGAACACCCCTACGCTTGCCCGCCACCCGGCGGCGAGGCCTATGCCGATTTCGCGGCGCGGGTGAGCACGGGGTGGCGGCGCGTCGTCGACGGCCACGCCGGCCAGCGGGTGTTGGCGGTTTGCCACGCCGGCGTGATTCGCTGTCTGTTCAACGTATTGTTGGACTTGCCGGTGGAGCGCGGCTTCGCGATTGCGGTGCCGCACGCCGGATTGACCCGGTTTACTTGCTACCGGGACGGCGGTGGCGAATTCGTTAGACTGGAAGCGCATCTGGCCTGAAGCCTCTATACTAGACGGCAAACTCAGCGAATTCGGCATCCGTGATCAATCGACTTCCCGCTATTCAATTGGGCGCTCCCGGCGAAGACATCAGCCGCAAGGACTTGCAGGCCGTCGTTCAACGCTTCAAGCATTTTAATCAGCAGCGTCTGCAAAGAGTTCAAAGCTTGCTGCAGCCGCGGCAACAAGAGTTTTTAAAATTGCTGCCGCTGCTGTTTCATCAAAACCACCCCTTGCTACCCGGATTCGTGGCGTTGGAAACGCCGGCCGGGATTCCGGATTACGCGCCGACCAAGCAAACATTGGACGCGGCGAAGCAATTCAGCAAGGGTTTTGTCTTTAAGCGCAAGGCGCTGCGCCAGCATCCGATCGATGCGATCTATCTGATGGGCAGCGTCGGCAGCATGGCGTTTTCCAGGGACAGCGACATCGATATCTGGTTGTGCCACGCGCCGGGTTTGGCCGCCGACCAACTGGCGGAACTGGAACAAAAGGCCCGCGACATCGAAAAATGGGCGGCGTCGCTGAAGTTGGAAACCCACTTTTTTCTGATGGATGCCGGCCAATTCTCACGCGGAGAGAACACCCCGATTTCGAAGGAAAGTAGCGGCGAAACGCAACACTATCTGTTGCTGGAAGAGTTCTACCGCACCTCGATTTATATTGCCGGTCGAATTCCGCTCTGGTGGCTGGTGCCGCCGGAGCAAGACCATCAATACCCGCAATACATCAAGCACTTGCTCGAAAACCGTTTTGTTTCCGAGCCGGAGGTGATCGATTTCGGCGGCATGCACCAGGTGCCGGTTGCCGAATTTGCCAGCGCGACGCTGTGGCATATCTTCAAGTCCTTGACTTCGCCGCACAAATCGCTGCTAAAGCTGTTTTTAATGGAAAGCTATGCCAGCGAATTTCCGACGCCGCGCTGGCTGTGCCTGGCGCTGAAGCGCGCGATCTATCAAGGCGAGTTTAGTGTCGATAGTCTTGATCCCTACCTAATGATCTACAGCAAGGTGGACGCCTATTTGCGCGGCATCGACGGCGGGCGGCGCCTGGAATTGGCCCGCGAATGTTTTTACCTGAAGATTGTCGGCACCAGTGGCGCCGCGATCGAAAACCGGGTTCGTCAGATGCAGCAGGACTTCCTGCGGGAGGTGGCCGAGCAATGGCAATGGCCCGACGATTTGCTGGACAATCTGGCGACGGTGCGTTTTTGGGACATTGCCAAGGCCGGCGCCGAACATGCGGTAATTCGTCAACAGCTGCGGCAATGCCTAAAAATGATTCTGCAATTCGTCGGCATGCCGTTGGATCAAGCGCAGCGCGAGAATCAAGATTTGAAGCTGATTGGCCGCAAGTTGAAAGTCGAGTTGGATTTGCGTCCGGGCAAGATCGAAGTGCTGTCCACTCGTCAGGCGGTGCAAAACAAACCCGATTTGTTGGTCGCGGCGGAAGTCAAGGCCGGTTCGGATGCGCCGACTTGGTACTTGTTCACGGAACGGCCGTCCGCCAGGCAAATGGCGCTCGAGCGCGCGGTGAAGCGGGGCGACAGTTTGCTGGAGTTGCTGTGCTGGGCCGTGATCAACGGTTTATATAAAAAGAGCATTAACCTGCACGTTTTGGAATCCGGTTCCGCCCAAGCCGGCGGCGAGGCTCAACAGTTGTTGGGTGAATTAAACCAGTTTCTGACGCGCCATCTGTTGAGTCGAGAAGCCGATCTTACCGTCTACAACCGCCCCAATCGTTTGCAAGCCTCGCTGTTGCTGGTCAACTGGCGCGACAAATTGCCGGTGGACAGCGGCCATGCCAAGCAACTGGTGATGAGTGAACGCGCCGATCCGCTCAGTTACGGCGACAACCGTTTATGTTTCGTACTGGGGATGCAACGCTTGTCGATCAGCGAGTGGGGTGAAGCGACCCTACACCACTACAGCGGCTTGGAGGGGGTCTTCACTTGCTTGACCGAGCTATTCAACGACGGCGTAAAGCCGGTGGCTACCGGCCAGATGGCGGCGTTGTGCTATACCCCGGTGCGCGGCCGCAGTATCGTCAGTCGGCTGGAAGCCCTGTTCGGCCGGTTGACGGCCATCGCCCACCGACCGGCGGCGCCGTACCAGCGTTATGTCACCGCGGCTGGCGGCGGTTACGCGATGTTTGTGTTGAACGGCGAGCATCTGAACTATTACTTACTGGAAACTCAGCCCCAATTGCTGCACGAGTTAGCCAAACCGCACGGTCAATACGCACCGGTGTTTTTCGACGATTACGTGCTCGAACAGACCTATATCCCGTTTCTATATCAATACAATCAGCCGGGCACCGTCCAATTGTTCTACCATGCCACCAGCAAGCACGTTGGGGTTTATATCGTCGACGAGTACGGGGCACTGTATTTGCGCCAGCATGCCAATGCCAGCGCGGAGCACGTGCTGGCCCATTACTCGGTATTTTTCGCGACCTTAATAGCCCAGGACCGCTTGCCGCAAACCCCGCTCCTTAAATACTACGAGATCTACCGGAACTCGGCCGGCGTGGTTTCCTGTCATCCGGCCCAGCCCATATTAAAGGCCAGCACCATGGATCTGAGCGTACGCATTGCCGGCGAGACGCCCAGCCGGTTGGGTGTGTATTGCAACGAGCGCTGGTTTCCGCTTGACGATCCGAGCGGCTTTGGCGCGGTCCGCCAGCACATATTGAGCTTTCGAAAGGCCAGCGAGAATTATCCCTTCCACATCACCGAGATCGAGGTTCCCTGCCAAGCCATGGGCGCCGACCATCCGGATCAATTGCAAACCGTGCATTTCCTTGGCTTTAAGCAAAAAATTGAGGATAAATTAAATATTTAGGCCCGCCCGCCGATAACCGGATCGCACTATTTTTTAAGTAGGGGGCTTTATGATCATTGACAACGCCGCCATCAAAATGCTGGGTCGGCACCAACAGCAACAGCTCAGTCAGCGCGAGGAATCGTTGCGCATCCGCCATCCTGACCGGCGGTCCGGCGAATCGCGCCGGCCGGCCGGCGAACAGTTAACTCTCAGCCGAGCCGGTCAAGCCAAACAGGCCAATCAATCTGGCGGGACCAAGGCGCTGGATACCGAGAAACCGGTTGAATCGAAAGACAGTTTGATGATGCAAATCATCCGGCGCATGGTCAAGGAAATCACCGGCCGGGATCTGAAAACCTTCAGCCCCGACCAACTGGCGGCCGGCGCCGAGCAGCCGACCTACCAGGATCAACAGCCCGCGCCGGCCGCGCCAGCGGACAACGGGGGGCTGACCTATCAACAGACGCTGAGCTACTTCGAAAGCGAAACCACTTCGTTCAGCGCCGAGGGGACGATTAATACCCGGGACGGTCAGTCCTTGAGTTTTTCGCTGTCGCTGAATATGAGCCGGAGTTTTTACGCCGAAGTCAGCAACACGATACAGATCGGCGAAACCCAAAAAAAAGACCCCTTGGTGATCAATTTCGAGGGCATGGCCGCCGAACTGACCAGTAGTTCCTTCCAATTCGACATCGACGCCGACGGCACGCCGGACCAGATTGCCGGCCTGAAATCCGGCAGCGGCTTGTTGGCTTTGGACAAAAACAACGACGGCAGCGTCAACGACGGTTCCGAACTGTTCGGCGCGTTGACCGGCAACGGCTTCGCCGAATTGGCCAACTACGATCAGGATGGCAACCAGTTCATCGACGCCGCCGATGCCATCTATCAAAAACTCAGAATCTGGCAGCGCCACGCCGACGGTAGCCAACAATTACTGGCGTTGGGCGCGAAGAATATCGGTGCGATCTACCTGGGCCATCTGACCACGCCGTTCCAACTGAAGGACGAGCAGAACCAGTCGCGCGCGGAAATCGCCAGCAGCGGTTTCTATTTAACCGAGCAGGGCCAGGCCGGTAGCGTGCAACAACTGAACTTCATGGTCTGACAATCAGCGGCTCCGGCCAAGCATGGCCGGAGCCGCCGGCGCTTAAAAACGGTAGGAAATTTCGCCGTACACGCTACGGCCGGCTTGCCGATAAAACGAGAAATACTCCCTATCCAACAAATTGTTCACCGAAAACGCCAGATCGATGTTTTGGGTGGCTTGGTAGGCAATGCGGGTATCGACCAGGAAATACGGATCGTAGCTGCCGTACACGCGGTTGACGGTATCCGAATTGTCGTCGTTGGCACTGGAAAATTGCTTGCCGACATAGCGGCCGACGATGCCGCCGCTCCACTGTCGGTATTTAATGTC
>NZ_JBYMAP010000082.1:0-17119 GCF_057766305.1 Methylomonas sp. BG-2
GTTGCGCATCGCGTTGCGGGCGGCCAAACGGCGGCTACCCAAGTTCAAGGACTGCCGCCCGGCGATGATTTCGGCGCCCAAGCCGCTGTAACCGACGTTTTGGTCGGCCCAGGCCAGATAGCCTTGGATAAAATCGGCTTCGTCGACATGGGTATTGTTGATGCCGGAACCACTGTCGGCACCGAATTCACGGGCATCCATGAATTCGGTCGCTATCCTGAACTTACCCATTTGCGCTTGCAGCCATAACGCGGTTTGCAGCGCGATTTGCTGGTCGCCGCCCCGGCCGCCGGACTTGAACTGGCCGTCCAGATTCTCGTAGCGGGTGCGTTGTTCGATGGACATCGACAACCATTTCGGCAGATTCAGCGCATCGTGCAGATTCCAGACCGGTTTTTCGTATTTGCCGTCGCCTAAAAGCGCGTCGGACATTTGGCTGGAAAATGCTGAAACGGGTGGTTTAGAGTAGGTTTTGGCTTCCGCCGCGGAAGCGTTTGAACTTGCGTTGATTCCGGCCAGCGCCATCGCGATCAGGTAGCGGCCGGAACTTTGAGTGGAGAAAGTGCTGTAAATCATAACAATATCCCAGGTTGGAGTGTCGGGCGACGGTTTCTTCCGGAGGTCCGGTTCAGAAGCATCGTGGTTGGCCGGCAATGAATGGGCGTCAGTATATCAGTCGTTATGTATCATTGATAATAACGAAAAGCGAATACACTATTGCCGGTCAGTGAATTTTAGTCGAGGCAGCCCAAACGGCTGGTTGGGAGGGCGGCGAGGATTTTCAAACGTCGGCGCCGCTTTCCGGGCGCGGCGTTTCCCAAAACGTCGCCGGAATCGGCGAGGCGGAGTAAGATGGCCGGTGCCTGTCGAGAAGGCCGGAAAGATCGATTGATCGAATGTTGGATTTCGACGCTAGTCGGATTGGGATGCGAGATGAATCGCCAGCCAGACGGTTTCGCTGTCTGGGTCTGTCCAATCCACCCGGTGCCGGCAATGCGCGGGGATCAGGAAATAGTCGCCAGCGCGCATGTCCAATACCGACTGGTCCGCGAACGCGAGTCTGGCGCCGCCTTGCAGGACGATGACCCATTCGTCTTCGGCTTGATCATACCAATCGTCCGGGCCGCTGGCGTGGCCCCACGAGACGATGCGCTCGATGCGGGCGGTAGGCGAGGCATGCAAGGTTTGGCATAATTCGGCCGGCAATCGGCTGGGAATGTCGGCGAAGATCGAAGAACAGCCAATCATGATAAAAACGATAATTTCGAGGGGGAGAGTATGAATAATACGACGTTTGCCACGTTAATGAATATCGCGGCCGAAAAGGTGCCGGTCGCGGCGCGTTGGTGCCGGCGGGCTTGTGACGCCGCCGGGTGTTTGGATTTTCTGGCGCCGTTGCTGATCAGGCTGTATCTGGCGCCGGTGTTTTGGATGGCCGGAACCAAAAAATTCGCCAACTTTACCGACACTGCCGCCTGGTTCGGTAACGCGGAATGGGGCTTGGGGCTGCCGGCGCCTTACGTGCTGGTATTTCTGGTAGCCTTCGTCGAGACCTTCGGCGCCTTATTTTTACTGTTCGGTTTTGCCACGCGAGTGATCAGCCTGCCGTTGTCCATCATCATGGTGGTGGCCGCCGTCACCGCGCATTGGCAAAACGGTTGGCTGGCAATCGCCACGGGTAGCGGCCCATTCGCGACCGATCGCACCGTGGCGGCAATCGAGCGCTTGGATAAGGCCAAGGAAATTTTGCAATCCCAGGGCGATTACGCCTATTTGACCGAATTCGGCAATCTAGCCATGTTGAACAACGGTATCGAGTTCGCGGCGACTTACTTCGTCATGTTGGTCGCCTTATTCTTTCTGGGCGGCGGTCGTTACGTCAGCGCCGATTACTGGCTGAAACGCAAATACTTGATTGATTGAACGCTTAGCGTGCTTGTACCAGTACCCAGGGTTTGACGACGACAGCCCAGACCAGACTGTCGTCGGCGTACCAGCGGCCGGCTTGTTCGTCGCTGACATGGCCGATCCGGCCGGCATTGAGCCATTGCTCGACCTGGGCCTTGTTGTCCTGGGAAAAGCGCCAAGCCACTTCCACCAGATCCAGATCGGCGGCGACGGCAATCGCCAGTCCCGCCGCGAAAAAACGTTGCAATTCCCGCCAGGCGATGGCGGAGGTTTCCAGATTGATTTTGGCGAATTCGGTGGGATTGGCGATGTCGGTCATTAACATTTTCCGGCGGCTGGACGATGGTGTAGTATGCACGGCTATTTTAACGCAACCCGACCGGTTAACCATCAGCGAGGATTTTAGATGTCGTTATTGAGTTCCATAAAAAAACGTTCGACGTTGGAGGCGGCGATCAAGCAAGTTGCGCAAGCCCGCAAGGCCGACGGCGGTAGGGCGGAGCAACTATTCAAGGGTGCTTATCAAGGCTTCGCCAGTGTTGTGTCCGACCAGCCCCTGGTGGCGGACGGCTTGTATCATTGGGGATTCGCGTTGCTGCATGAAGCCAAGACCAAGCAGGGCCAGGAGGCGGTCGAAATCTACGAAGACGCGATTTCCAAGTTCTCGTTTTGTTTGTTGATAGCGACGAATTATTTGGGCGCCGCCATCGACGGCGGCGTCGCTTTTATGGAATTGGCGAGGATCAGTCCCGACGAGAGCAAGCCGGGCTTGTATCAATTGGCCGAGAGCTTTTTCGAAAAAGCCTGCGATATTCAAAAAGGCAGCGCCGCCTACAATTTGGCTTGTATTTTTGCGTTGCGGGGCGATCAGGACGCTTGTCTGGCGGCTTTGCAAACCGCTCGCGAGTACGGTAGCTTGCCCGACGAACCCAATATTTTGCAAGACGAGGACATGGCCGATATGGTCGAGCAAGCCTGGTTCAAGGATTTTCTCGAAGAAGTGCGAAACAAGATCGCAGAACCCAAGGAAAGAATTAAGGACGTTCAGATCGACGTGGAGCCGAATTTTAAATTGAAAAAGACCGAGGATTTCGACTATTACTCCAAATCCTGAAAGCAGCCGGCGAGGATGCCGCGCAATTGCTCCACTCCCATTCGGCGAGTCAACGCGATATTGCGTTCCGGGATCGTTTCGGGCTGGGAATAATGGGCCAGGGCGCTGGCGATGCTGGCTTCTCGGATGATATGCAGCATTGGGAACGGCGCGCGGTTGGTGTAATTGGCGGCATCCTCGGCCGCGGCGCTGTCGAAGCAATAGTCCGGATGAAAACTGGCCAATTGGTAAATGCCTTCGTAGCCCTGGTCGCTCAGCAACTGTTCGGCAATCGCCAGCAGGTCCAGAAAATCGTCGAAATTCTGAAAGTCCTCGTTAAATATCAACAACGTGGTTTCGGTTTCCGGTTCGGCGTCCAGATGCAGACACTCGCGAATCAAGGTTTCCAGCGCGAATTCCAGGCTGTTGCCGGCGACGAGCTGGTAGCGGATGCTGCCGCGCTGATATTCCCGTCGGGCGAATGGACAGATGTCGTAGGCAATCACAAAGTTTTCCAGCCAACGACGGGTTGCGGTAATCGCGGGGTGTTCGGTCATGGTTAACGGTCGGTAGTGATGAAGCGGTGGGTATTATGCGCGTTGGGCATGCTGCTTGTCTCGGTGGCCCAGGGCGGCGACGTTTATCGTTGGACCGACGCGCAAGGCCGGCGGCATTATTCCGATCGCGGTGCCGAAAGCGCCGAGGTCTTGAACGTCGATCCCGGCGTCGCGTTGCTGGAAGTCGAGAAGGTCTACGACGGCGATACCATTTTATTGGCAAACGGTGAAAAAATCCGATTTCTGGGCGTGAACACTCCGGAAGTGGCTGGCCGCAACAAATCCGCCGAAGCCGGTGGGGAACAAGCCAAGGCTTGGCTACGCGCCAAGCTGGAGCACCAAAAAGTGTATCTGGAAGGCGACGTTGAGAAGCAGGACAAATATCAACGCCGATTGGCTTACGTATTTACCGAGTCCGGTGAATTCGTCAATCTGGAGTTGGTCCGAATCGGTTTGGCGATGGCCAACATCTTCCCGCCCAACCTGAAATATGTCGATCGTTTGTTGGCGGCCCAGCGCGACGCTGAACGAGCCGGTTTGGGCATTTGGAATCGGCCCGAGTACGCGGCGCAACCCTACGCAAGCTTGAACGCGGAAAATTATCACGGTTGGAAACGCTTGGCGGGCCGAATTCGGGGTATCAAACGCACCGCGAAATATAGCTATTTGCAATTTTCCGATGAGGTGGCCGTCGCGGTGGAAAATCGCTACGCCGATCTGTTTCCGCCGCTGACGTCTTATGTGGGCCGGCAAGTCGAGGCCAGAGGCTGGGTGCGGCGCAACAAGGACAAATTCGCGTTGCAAGCGCGCCATGGCGGCGACATCTTGCTCGGCGATTAATCGTCGTCGGCGAACAATTCGCGGATCATCTGTTTTTCGTCGTCGTTGAGCAGATCGTCGGCGGATAACAGGCGAACACGGCGGAACGCGTGTTCGGTGGCGGCGGAGCGCAACGAGGCTCGTCTATCCATCGCGCGGCGTTCGCGCTGGCGCCGATCGCCTGTTCGCCGATCGAATTTCGGCCAAAGCAGATATTGTTCCCGCATCATCGCAATCCATTCCGCGCTGTTGAAAGCATAAGGATTGGTCCTGCGTTCCGCTTGGCGACGCACCACGCTACGGCGCGCCGAGAGCTTGCTATCCATCAAGGGACGTTTCCCGGGCTACTCCTACCCTGGTTGCTTTTTGATCCGGCCAACTACTGAGGAACGACCGACTGGGTAGGCAATTGGTTTCGAATGTGGCTTTTTAGCGCGAAAACCTTGGCAATTAGAGGTTTATTGTCTAAAAAAGCAACGTACGCCTTGATTTTATCTGGAAACCGACTAGCGGGCGAGCCTTGAGTCTCGTCGTTTTGGGAAAACACCGCGCAAAATCGCTGGGCGGCGGAGCAAGAAAGCTATCCAGCGATGAGTGCAAGCCTATGTTATTCAGTCGTAATTTGTAGGTTGGACAGGCCGTTTAACCTGTGCCGCCGCGCAAATGCAAAACTTGGTAAATTTCGACGAGTAAAGCCAGTATCGCTGGCGACATGCTTTTACCGGGCGGGATTTCAAGTCTTGGCGAGTGCCGCCAGCGCTGCCGCGTAATCGGGTTCGTCGGCAATTTCGGCG
The DNA here is from genome assembly GCF_057766305.1 of Methylomonas sp. BG-2. NCBI lineage: Bacteria > Pseudomonadati > Pseudomonadota > Gammaproteobacteria > Methylococcales > Methylococcaceae > Methylomonas > Methylomonas sp. BG-2. The sequence continues at coordinate 5,172 of NZ_JBYMAP010000082.1, forward strand.
ACCAATTCGGCATGAATGACGGTGTCGGTTTCATCCAGGACCAATACCGCGCGCGCGGTCAGGCCGGCCAGGATGCTGTCCAGCAATTCGACGCCGTAATCGTGAGCGAAGCTGGAGCGAAAAGTCGATAGTGCACCGACATGTTTGATACCTTCGATTTCGCAAAACCGCACCTGAGCGAACGGCAGATCGGCCGAAATCACCAAAACTTCGGTGTTGTGCAGATGGGCCGCCTTCTCGTTGAATTTGCGGGTCGAGGTGGCGCAGGTTGGGGTATCCAAACTGGGGACGATATTCAACAATTTGCGCTTGCCGGCGAAGCTGGCCAGACCAACGTCCTGCATTTTCCGGTTGGTCAGTTTGAAATCCGGGGCTTTGGCGCCGACAGCCGGCAACTCGCCGCAGGTATTGATCGGTTTGCCTTGGAAGGTGATGGTAGCCATGAGGTTCTCCAAGAGTGGCGGAACGGAATTGCCGGGAATTTATCCCGGTCTCTGTTCCGGTGGTTGTTATTTATTGCGTTTACTGAAATCGATCAGCCGCTTGCGTTTCTTGACTTGGCGGTCGCTCAGCTGATTTTTTTGGCCGTGAAACGGATTCTCCGGCGACTTGAATACCAGCCGCACCGGCGTGCCGGCCAGGCGCAGCTGCTCGCGGAAATAGTTCATCAAATAGCGTTTATAGGCGCCGGGTAGCACGTCGGTCTGCACGCCGTGGATCACGACGATCGGCGGATTGCGGCCGCCTTGGTGGGCGTATTTCAACTTGATCCGGCGGCCGCCGACCAACGGCGGTTGGTGAGCGGCGACCGCGTCGCTCAAGATGCGGGTCAACAGCGGCGTGGACATATCGACCATCGCCGCGTCGTACAAGGTGTGTACCACGTCAAACAGTTTGCCGACACCGCTGCCGTGCAGCGCCGAAATCGGATGTTTCTCGGCGAAATCAAGGAAGGACAGCTTCATTTCGATCTGCTTTTTGACGAAGTCCTTGTGCTCGGCGTTCAGGCCGTCCCATTTGTTCAAGCCGATGATCAATGCCCGGCCGGCTTCCAGCACCAGTCCCAAAATGTGGGCGTCCTGATCGGTGACGCCTTCGCGGGCGTCGATCAGATAAATCACCACGTGGGCTTTTTCGATGGCCTGCAACGATTTAATGATGCTGAACTTCTCGACGGTCAGCGACACTCGCGAGCGGCGGCGCATGCCGGCGGTATCGATCAACGTGAATTTTTTGCCGTCGCGCTCGAACGGAATGTAGATGCTGTCGCGGGTGGTGCCGGCTTCATCGAACACCACCACCCGTTCCTCGCCAAGCAGTCGGTTGACCAGCGTCGATTTGCCGACGTTGGGCCGGCCGACCACCGCAATGGCAATGCCGGGATCGACTTCCTGAAACTCATCGGCTTGCGGTGGAAGCAAAGTGTCTATTTGGCTGAGCAATTCGTGAACGTTGCGGCCGTGGGCGGCGGCGATCGCCACCGGTTCGCCCAGACCCAGGCCGTAGAAATCGTTGGCGACGGTGTGGCTGTCGATGCCGTCGATTTTGTTGACGACCAGCACCACCGGCTTGCCCAACTTGCGCAGCGTGTCGGCGATGGCCTCGTCCGAGGCGTTGACGCCGTCGCGGGCATCCACCAGAAAGAACACCACATCGGCTTCCTGCAGCGCGATTTCGACCTGCTTTTTGGCGAATACGTCAATGCCGTCGCGCTCGTCGGTAAGGCCGCCGGTATCGACGACCAGACAGTCGCGTTCGCCGCGTTTGACTCGGCCGTACTGGCGGTCGCGGGTCAGGCCGGGGTAGTCGGCGACCAGCGCTTCGCGGCTGCGGGTCAGATAATTGAACAGCGTGGATTTGCCGACATTGGGGCGGCCGACCAGGGCGATAACGGGTAGCATGATTTAGTGGACTCTCAACGCGGCCAACGTGCCGTCTTTAGCGTAAACGTAAACGGTGTCGTCCACGACGACCGGTTTGGCCTCTATCGCGGCCTTGCCGACCTGAATGCGGCCCAGCTGGCGGCCGTCGGTAATCGACAGCCAGTGCACGTAACCCTCGTAATCGCCAACCACCACATAGTTTTGATAAGCGACCGCGGCGGTCAGTTGCCGATTGTGTAAGTCCTTTTGTTTCCACAGCGAGGCGCCGCTGCGTTGATCCAACTGCCAGACTTCGCTCTGGGTGTCGCTGACGTAGAGATAACGATAGTCCAGGCTCAGGCCGCTATACGACGATACCGCTTCGTTGCGCCAGAGCACGTCGCCGTCGATTTCGGACACCGACGAGGTGCCGCCTTGAAAGCTGGCGATATAAATCGCGCCGCGCGCGGCGACCGGATCGACATCCAGATCGACCAGCCGTTCGACTTCGGAGCGCCCGCTCGGAATCGCGATCGTCGCTTCCCACAAAGCCTTGCCGTCCTTCAACTGCAACGCCTGCAACTTGCCGTTGGCCGAGCCGATCACGACGCTATCGTCGATGACGATAGGCGCGCCGGTGCCGCGAATACTCAGGGCCGGCACGCTGTGCTCGAAGCTCCACAACACGCCGCCGCCGTTTTCCTGCAAGCCGAGCACCTTGCCGTCGGTCGTGCGGACCAGGACGATGCCGTGGCTGACCACCGGGGTCGCCAGCACTTCGCTGGGAACGTCGGTTCTCCAACGCTGTTCGCCGGTGCCTTTGTCGAAGGCCACTACCTCGCCGGTGCTGGTGCCCATGATAATGCTGTGCACGCCCAGACCGGGACCAGCCGAGAAGCTGTACTCGCTGTTATTTTCCCAGGTCAAACTGCCGTTGCCGGTGCCGCGCGCCTGCAAATGCCCCTTATGGTCGCCGACATAAATAGTACCTTCGGCGGCGGCCGGGATCAGTTTCAGATATTTTTCGTCGGCGCCGCTACCGATCGATTCCTTCCAAACGATTTCGGGCTGGACTTCCATCGTATATTCCTGCAACGTTGCCGGCGGATCGGCATTGTCGTCGTCGCCGGTGATGTATTCGGTAATGCCGGAAATGAAATCGCGGCCGGCGTCCAGGCCGGCGCAGCCGCCGAGTAACGGCAGGCAGGCGATTAGGGCGGCTAGTGGGTGAAGTCGGTAAATCCTGATCGGCATGTGCATTAACAAAGGGTTAATTGGCGGCTGGCGGCGCTAACGGCGTTTCGGTGCTCAGGTCGTCCAATTTGAATTGGGTCAGCGGCGTGGCTTGACCGGTGCGGATTGCGCTCTGATAAGCGTTGCGGGCTTCGTCGGGGCGGTCCAGCGCCACGTAGAAATCGCCCTGCAATTCGTCGTAGCTGGCCGAGAAACCTTCCGATTTGGCCGGGTCCACCGACGCGATCAGTTGCAGGCCTTGCTCGAATTCGCGGGTGGCCAGCATCAGTTGCAACAAGCGCAAGCGCGCGACGTGGCGCAGCTCGTCGCTGGCGGTGGTTTCGATGGCTTTCCTTAGCAGGGTTTTCGCGCCGTCCAGATCGCCTTGTTCGACTTTGGATTTCGCCAGTTCCAGACCGGCGTACTCGGCGTAAGCGGTTGACGGAAATTCGCTGGGCAGGCGCTCGGCCAGTTTTTCGGTCGATTCGCGGTTACCTGAATTCGCGCTTTCCAGCATCTGCTGAAACATTTGCGAAGCCTGGCTGTTTTTTTCGGTTTGATGGTTTTGCCACAAATTCCAACCGGTTACCAGGACCAGCGCGGTGACGACGCCGGCAATCACGGCGGTCTGATTGGCTTCCCACCATTTTTTCAACTGTTCCAGTTGTTCTTCTTCGGTATCGTAAATTGCCACGGTAGTTCTCTACTTTAGTTTGCGGTTGTTTGAAATCGTTGTTGTTGCCAGGCACGCAACGCGTCCATTAACGCCTGATGATCCAGCGTGACCTGCTCTTGTTCAAGGCGCAACGGCTTAAGCGCCGCGGTTTGGTGTTGGGCTTCGTCGTCGCCGATGATGACGGCGAATTCGGCTCCGGATTTGTCGGCCTTCTTGAATTGGCTTTTAAAGCTGCCACCGCCGCAGTTGACTTGGATTTTCAAGCCTGGCAGGGCGTCGCGCAAGCGTTCCGCCAATTGCATGCCGGCGGCTTCGGCCTGTTCGCCGACCCGGATCAGATAAACGTCGACGCCGGCCGGAATGTCGACTCGTTCCAACTGCTCGATCAGCGCCAGGATACGCTCCATACCCATCGCGAAACCGATAGCATGATTGGCTTTGCCGCCGAGTTGCTCGATCAGGCCGTCGTAACGGCCGCCGGCGCAAATCGTACCTTGCGAACCCAGACGCTCCGTGACCCATTCGAACACGGTTTTACCGTAGTAATCCAGACCGCGTACCAGTCGGGTGTTGATCGCGTATTTCAATCCCAAGTTATCCAGCGTGGCTTTTAAGCGGTCGAAGTGCGCCAGGCTATCGGCACCCAGATGATCCAGCAGAACCGGCGCGCCGCTCAGCATCGCCTGCATGTCGGGGTTTTTGCTGTCGAGTATCCGCAGCGGATTGGTGTCCAGGCGGCGGCGGCTATCTTCGTCCAGGCAATCCAGGTGTTGATTGAAGTAATCGACCAACGTGCCTCGGTAGGCCAACCGTTCCTCGGCGGTCCCCAACGAGTTGATTTGCAATTCCACCATGTCGCGGATGCCGAGGCGTTTCCAAAGCCGGTCGGTTAACAAAATCATTTCCGCATCGATGTCGGGACCGGGCATGCCGTAGGTTTCGACGCCCAGCTGGTAAAACTGGCGGTAACGGCCTTTCTGTGGACGTTCATGGCGGAACATCGGACCGTAATACCAGAGCCTGTGGCTTTGGTTGTGCAGCAAACCGTGTTCCAGACAGGCGCGCAGGCAGCCGGCGGTGCCTTCCGGGCGCAAGGTGAGCGAGTCGCCGTTGCGGTCGTCGAAGGTGTACATTTCTTTCTCGACAATGTCGGTCACTTCGCCAATCGAGCGTTTGAACAGTTCTGTCTTTTCGACGATGGGCAGGCGAATTTCCTGGTAACCGTAGGCGCCGAGCACATCGCGGGCATGACCCTCCAGCCACTGCCAGTACTGCGATTGCTCGGGAAGAATGTCGTGCATGCCTCGGATGGCCTGTATAGCCTGCTGTTGTTTTGCCATGTTGGGTTTACTTGCTGATCGCGGATTTAACGAGTTGGGCTTCCTTCGAAGCCGGGAAAGCGGATAACAGTTTGTCGCGGTATTCTTCGGCCAGTTTGCCGTTGCCCAGCGAACGTTCGGTTTGAAAAGCCAGCCACAGCGATTCCGGGGTGTGATTGGCGACGGCCAGATAGCGTTCTAGGAACCCGCGCGCCGACAGATACTGGCGGTTCTGATAGCTGATTTTCTGCATCTCCAGTAACGCCGGCGCGTACTCGCCTTGCGCTTGCAAGGCTTGGCGAAAATAGCCTTCGGCCTGCGGCGTATCGTTTTGCTTCAGCGCGCAAACGCCGAGATTCGTCAGCGCGAACCACGGCCGGTTGTTCATCGCCGATTCCAGTGCCTGCTTCAATAATTCCACGCCTCGATCGACCTCGCCGCGTTCGCACTGAAAGCGGCCGTAATTGTTCAAGGTGCTGAAATTGGCGGGGTCGCGTTGGATGGCGCTGCGGTAGCTGTCGGCGGCGGCGTCGTAATCCTTGACCCGCTCGTAAAACACCGCCAGCGTGTTATGGATTTCGGCATTGCCGGAGTCCAGGCTGAGCGCGGTTTGCAATTTTTCGCGGGCGGCGTCCAGCATGCCCATATCCAGATACCGGGCGCCCATTTGCAGATTGAGCGTGGCCTTTTCGGCATTGCTCATCGACGGCTTGATGTCGGGCAGCAAGCCGCAGGCGCCGGTCATGAGTCCGGCGATGGCGAAAATGGCTTGGTAGCGTATCGGTTTACGCGACATTGCCGCTGCCGTGTGCCTGCATCGCTTGGAGTTTCAGATGGCGGCGACTTTTATCCTGGACTTGGCCAACCAATTGGCCGCAGGCGGCATCGATGTCTTCGCCGCGGGTCTTGCGGATCGTGGTCACCAGGCCCGCGTCCTGCAAGATGTCGCGAAAACGCAGCATGTTGGCGCTACTGGAGCAGCGATACGGCGATTGCGGGAACGGATTGAACGGAATCAGGTTGAGCTTGGACGGGACGTTCTTCAACAGTTTGACCAAGGCACGCGCGTGCTCGGCGCTATCGTTGACGCCGTCCAGCATCACGTATTCGAAGGTGATGTGCTTGCGCGGACCGGTCTTGGCGTATTCGCGGCAAGCGTCCATCAGTTCGGCGAGCGGGTATTTGACGTTGATCGGCACCAATTGGTCGCGCAACTCATCGTAGGGTGCGTGCAACGATACCGCCATGCTGACGTCGCAGACATCGCCCAGCCTTTTCATTGCCGGCACGACACCGGAGGTACTGACGGTCACCCGGCGTTTGGACAGGCCGTAGGCAAAGTCGTCCATCATCAAATTCATCGCCGCGACAACGTTATCGAAATTTAACAGCGGTTCGCCCATGCCCATCATCACGATGTTGGTAATGCGGCGCTCGGCGCCGAGGCGTTGTTGGGCCAGATACAATTGGCCGACGATTTCGGCGGTAGTCAAATTACGGTTGAAACCTTGTTGGGCGGTCGAGCAGAAACTGCAGGCCAGCGCGCAACCCACTTGCGACGATACGCACAAAGTCGCGCGGCGATCTTCCGGGATGTAGACCGTCTCGACCCGATTGCCGCAACTGGTTTGCATCGCCCATTTGCAGGTACCGTCGCTGGCCAACTGTTCCGCTACGATGTCCGGCGCTCTGATTTCGCAGTGTTCCTGCAAGTATTGGCGTAGCGGCTTGCTCAGGTTGGTCATTTGCTCGAAATCGGCAACGCCTTCCTGATAAATCCATTTTAACAGTTGGGTGGCGCGGAACGGCTTTTCGCCGAGTTCGACAAAAAAGGCTTGCAGGCCTTTTCTGTCGAAATTCAGCAAATTGATCCGGGCCGGATTAGCGGATGCGGTCGCAGAGTTCATTCGCGCTGAAAAAGTAAGCGATTTCTCTGGCGGCGGATTCCGGGGCATCGGAGCCGTGGACGGCGTTTTCGTCGATGCTGACTGCAAAATCGGCGCGGATCGTGCCGGGCGTGGCTTCCTTAGGATTGGTGGCGCCCATCAGTTCGCGGTTTTTCAGCACGGCATTTTCACCTTCCAGCACTTGCACCACGACCGGGCCGGAAGTCATAAAGCTGACCAGGTCTTTAAAGAAACCGCGTTCCTTGTGTTCGGCGTAAAAGCCTTCCGCTTGGTCTTGGGTCAACTGCAGCATTTTCGATGCAACGACGCGCAGTCCGTTTTTTTCGAAGCGGCTGACGATTTCTCCAATCACGTTTTTCGCGACGGCGTCGGGCTTGATGATGGAGAAAGTACGTTCGATGGCCATTGATTTAACTCCCGTAGGTTTATGATTAAAAAATAGAATAGGGCATTATAACCGGTTCGCCGGGGTGATGAGAAACCCGGCCGAGCATATGAAGCGCCGCCGCCGAAACAGCCAAGCGTATCGGCCTGGCCTCCGGCGGCGGCGCGGGCGGATTAGATCGACAGGCGGCTGGGGTCGCGGTTGCTGCCGTAGAACCAATTGACCAGCATCCGGGTGCTGGTGACCGCGGTAAACACCGAGGTGGCGATACCGATCACCAGGACCAGCGCGAAACCCTTCACCGGTCCGGTACCGAACCCGAACAGCAGGATCGCGACGATGAAGTGAGTGACGTTGGAGTCCAGAATCGTTGCGAAGGCTTTTTCGTAGCCCATGTAAATACTGGTTTGCAAGCTGTTGCCGTGGCGCAGTTCCTCGCGTATCCGTTCATTGATCAACACGTTGGCGTCCACCGCCATACCCACCGTCAATACGATACCGGCCATGCCGGGCAAGGTCAGCGTGGCTTGCAGGACCGACATGATCGAAATCAACAGTACCACGTTAAACAGCAGCGCGAAATTGGCGATCAGGCCGAAGGCACGGTAGTAAATCACCATGAAGACCACGACCAGCAAGAAACCGGCAACGATGGAGTTCATGCCCTGGTCGATGTTTTCCTGGCCCAGGCTGGGGCCGACCGTGCGTTCCTCGACGATCTCGACCGGCGCGGCCAACGCGCCGGCGCGCAGCAGCAGCGCCAAGGTACGGGCTTCCTCGGGGCTGTCCAGGCCGGTGGTCTGGAAGCGTTTGCTGAAGCTGTCGCGAATGGTCGCGACGCTGATGACTTTTTCGACTTTTTCCTTGTGCTGAACTTTTTCGCCGTTGACGACGCGGGTCTCGGATTTGTATTCGATGAAGACCACCGCCATCGGCTTGCCGATGTTTTCCTGGGTCAGTTTGCCCATTTTCTTGGCGCCGGCGCCGTCCAGCGTAATGAAGACCGCCGATTGGCCGTCCTGATCCATGCCGGAGGAGGCGTCGGTAATCTGGTCGCCGGTGACGATGACCGAGCGTTTCAGCAAAATCGGATTGCCGTTTTTGTCCTTGTACAGGCGGGCGCCGGCCGGTTCGTGGCCGGACAGGGCCGATTGCACATCGTGCTCGACATCGACCAAACGGTATTCCAGCGTCGCGGTGGTGCCGAGCAATTCCTTGGCGCGGGCGGTATCCTGCACGCCGGGCAGCTGGACCACGATGCGGCTGTCGCCTTGTTGCTGGATGATCGGTTCGGCCACGCCCAGCTCGTTGACCCGGTTACGCAGCGTCGTGATGTTCTGGCCCAGCGCCGATTTTTTGATGTCGCGCAATTCGCGTTCGGGAATAGACAGCGTGAATTCGTTGGGGCCGGTTTCCTTCAGGTCCAGATTACGGAAGTCTTTGTTCAACACCGCCGCCGCAGCGACCCTGGCTTCTTCGTTGGGCAGCACCACCTTGATGCCGTCCGCTTCCTTGCTGACCGACTGATAACGAACCTTGGCATCGCGGAAGGCCGTGCGGATGTCATTGTTATAGCGCTCCTCGGTTTGCTTCAGCGCGGTATCCATGTCCACTTCCAGCAGGAAATGCACGCCGCCGCGTAAATCCAGACCCAGATACATCGGCTCGGCGCCGATTTTGCGCAGCCAGTCCGGCGTGGCCGGCGCCAGATTCAGTGCGACGGTGGTCTGATCGTCCAGTTTGTCGCGCAACAGGTCGGCGACCTTCATTTGCTCGTCGGTGTTGTTGAAACGGGCGAGTACCTTGCCATCCTTGAATTCGAAGGCCTTGGTCGCGAAACCGGCGTCGCGGATGGCGGCGGCGATGTCGTCCGCTTGGCGTTGTTGCAAGGGCGTGGCGGTCGACGAAGCCAGTTGCACCGCCGGATCGTTGCCGTACAGATTCGGCAATGCGTACAAGGTGCCGATCACCAAAAGGGTCAGAACCATCAGGTTCTTCCAGACTGGAAAATGATTTTGCATAGGTTTCCGTTAATAGCAGCGCAAGCCAGGCCGCCGGTGGGGCGAGCGGATCGAGGGCGGCGTTGAGAGCAGGCGTCAGACTTTTTTATTGAGGGTTTTGTAGGTGCCCTTGGGCATCATGGTCGCGATGGCGTGGCGTTGCACTTGGATGTAGGTGTTGTCGGAGACTTCCAATTTGACGAAGTTATCGTCCAAATCCGCGACTTTCCCCAGTATGCCGCCGCTGGTGACGACTTCGGAGCCTTTGCCGAGCGCGGCCAGCATTTGTTTTTGTTCCTTGTTGCGCTTGGATTGCGGGCGAATGAACAGAAAGTAGAAAAAAATCAGGATGCCAAGCGGAAACAGCATGCCTTCGATGCCGGGTTGTTGGGCGGCGGGTGCGGTTTGCGCGAGCGCGTCGGAAATCAAGAAACTCATTGTTGTCCTCTAATTGTTATCGTTGTTAGCGGTCCGGCCGGGCGGACAGGCGCGCATTATGCCACAGCCGGCCGCCGATCGCATTTTCAGGGCGTCAAACCAGACGCCTGCCTATGCTTTCGCCTAATCGGACCGGCCGGCCGGCGGCCAGATCGGCATTCCAGGCGACTTGCTCGCGGCCGAATAAGACGATGATCGTCGAGCCCATGTTGAAGCGACCCATCTCGGCGCCCTTGGCCAGAGTCGGCGCGTCGGCGCCGTATTGCCAAACCCGCGCTTGGTTGACGGTCGGCGGGGTGACGACGCCGTGCCAGACTGTTTCGATGCTGGACACGAAGATCGCGCCGACCAGGACCAAGGCCATCGGCCCGGCATCGGTGTCGAAAATGCAGACCACCCGCTCGTTGCGCGCGAACAGATTCGGCACCGCGCCGACCGTGGTGTTATTGACGCTGAACAGCCGGCCGGGGACGTGGATCATTTCTTTCAGCGTGCCGGCCAGCGGCATGTGCAGGCGGTGGTAATCCTTGGGCGACAAATAAATGGTCGCGAACCGGCCGCCGTCGAATGCCGCGCCGCGCGCCGCATCGCCACCCAAGAGTTCCTGCACGCTGTAGTCGCGGCCCTTGGCTTGGAAAATCCGTCCGGCCTCGATCGCGCCGGCTTGACTGACTTCGCCGTCCGCCGGACAAGCCAGCGCGTTGGCTTCCAGCGCAATGGCGCGGGCGCCGTCTTGCAATTCGCGGGTGAAAAATTCGTTGAAACTGGCGTAACGGTCCAGCTCGGGATATTTGGCTTCCGCCAAATTCACGCCGTATAGGCGGACGATGGTTTGGATGAACAGATTTTTCCAAATCGGGTTGCGGCAATGGGTAAGCCTGGACATCAGGTTCGACAGTGCGTGATGGGGCAGGCCGTATTGCGGCAGGACGGTCAACAGTTCTTTCAAGTTCATGGGTTATAGATCGGGCGTTTTGCCGGCGATGAGATAGGCGAAGGCAATGACTTCGGCGACGGCGACATACAGTTGTTCGGGTATCTCGTCGCCTAGCGGTACCTGGGCCAGGATGCGCGCCAGTTCGGGTTGATTTTGCAGCGGAATGTCGTGTTTTTCGGCAATCGCCAGAATTTGTTGGGCGGTAAAACCTTCGCCCTTGGCGGTGACCTTGGGGGCATTCTTGCCGTCGTATTTCAGCGCGACGGCGATGTCGGCGTTATAGAAGGTTCTACCGTTCACCGGAGGGTCCGGGTCAGGGCAACTGGACCGGCACCGGCGCTTGCCAAGCCGGGTTGCGATGTTCGGCGATCACGGTGGTGTATATGCCGCCGCGCACGTTGAACTCGGCGCGCAGGCGCATGAAATTCGGTTGGGTCGCCGCGACGATGTGATCGAGAATCTCGTTGGTGACCGCTTCGTGAAAGGCACCGCGCTCGCGGAAGGTCCACATGTACAGTTTCAGCGACTTCAGTTCGACGCAAAGGCGGTCCGGTACGTATTCGAGCGTCAATTTGGCGAAATCCGGCTGGCCGGTCATCGGGCACAGACAGGTGAACTCCGGAATGTCGATGCGGATCGTGAAATCGCGGGCCGGTCTGGGGTTTTCGAAAGTGGTAAGGTCGGAACTGGGTTGGGTACTCATGCTGAATATAATGGGACTGAATCGTTCGAAAGGTCGGCCTGTGCCGACGGTGCCGAAATTTTACCAGCTATTGGTCCGCAATGACGGCCGATTGTCGCTTAGGCGATCTGGCGTCGGTCGCGTTTGAAACGGCCGGGGGCGAACGGCTTTGTCTTATTGGCGTCATTCGACCATGGTATACCTACGAGAATTCTCGTTGGGCTGTGCGGAATGCGTCGCGCCGTCGCGGGGGCGGGTGGCGAAATATCCGACTAAGGATATTGAAACGGATGTGGCTTCCGATCAGCAAAGGCCGACGTCGGCAGGTTTTAGCCGGGGTTGAGGCGATTTCGGTATCGCAATCGCCCAACAGCGCGCCCGGTAATTGGCGGTAAAAGCGAGAGCCCCAGCGCAATTCATTCGGGCGCAACAATCGCTTGGCGTGCCGGTTTGAGGTTTTCAGGTTTATACGGCTAGAAATTTATTCGGAAGTGGCGAGTTTGTGATAA
>NZ_JBYMAP010000083.1:0-17024 GCF_057766305.1 Methylomonas sp. BG-2
TCTCGGTACGGATCAAAAATGGGACCGCGCTATATCCGTACCGTTTTCAAACAACTACAGCCATGTTCAAAGCGTGACAAATACCAAACAACCCAATCACCGTTTTTCCGTGGCACCAATGTTGGATTGGACCGACCGGCATTGCCGGTATTTTCATCGGCTGCTGACCCGAAAGACCTTGCTGTATACCGAGATGGTCACTACCGGGGCGATTTTGCAAGGTGGGCGGGAGCGGCATTTGCGTTACAACGTCGAGGAACACCCGCTGGCCCTGCAACTGGGCGGCAGCGATCCGGCCGATCTGGCGCGGTGCGCGAAAATCGCCGAAGACTACGGTTACGACGAAGTCAATCTGAACGTCGGTTGCCCGAGTGACAGGGTACAAAACGGCCGCTTCGGCGCCTGTTTGATGGCCGAGCCGCGATTGGTGGCCGATGGCGTCGCGGCGATGCGGGCGGCGGTGGCGATACCGGTGACGGTCAAGTCGCGCATCGGCATCGACGACCGGGATTCCTACGACGAACTGGTCGATTTCGTCGCGACGGTGGCGGCGGCCGGTTGCGAAACCTTCATCGTTCACGCTCGCAAGGCCTGGCTGTCGGGCTTGTCGCCGAAGGAAAACCGGGAGATTCCGCCGTTGCAATACGAGGCGGTGTTTCGCTTGAAACAGGACTTTACGCATTTGACGATCGCCATCAACGGCGGCGTGATTTCGCTGGACGGCGCCGCCGAGTTATTGCAACAAATCGACGGCGTGATGATGGGCCGCGAGGCCTACCACAACCCGTATATCCTGGCCGAGGTGGACGCCCGCCTGTTCGGCGAAACCCGGCCGATACCCAGCCGCCGCGACGTGGCGCTGGCACTGCTGCCCTATCTCGAACAACAAGCCGCATTGGGCGTGCGGCCGCATGCGATCACCAAGCACATCCTCGGTTTGTTCCACGGCGAAAACGGCGCCCGCGCCTGGCGCCGCCATCTGAGCGAAAACGCCAATAAACCCGGTGCCGGCGCCGGGGTCTTGCTGGACGCCTTAGAATTTACCCGGTGATACGGTATACTCACCGCATTTTTTTACCTGGGGGACGGCGATGGAAGAATACTTTTCCAAAATTATTCAGGCGATAGGCGAAGACGTAAACCGCGAGGGTTTGCGAGACACGCCCAAACGCGCCGCCGAAGCCTTCAAATTCCTGAACAAGGGCTATCAGCAAACGCTGGAAGACGTACTTAACGATGCGATTTTTCAGGCCGACACCGAGGACATGGTCATCGTCAAGGACATCGAATTGTATTCCCTGTGCGAGCATCATCTGCTGCCCTTCATCGGTAAATGCCACATCGGTTATCTGCCGCAAGGCCGGGTGCTGGGGCTGTCCAAACTGGCGCGGATCGTGGACATGTACGGCCGCCGTCTGCAGATTCAGGAGCAACTGACCCGACAAATCGCCACCGCGGTGGAGACCGCGATCGGCGCGCGCGGCGTGGCGGTGGTGATCGAAGCCAAGCATTTGTGCATGATGATGCGCGGCGTCGAAAAACAAAACTCGGTGATGACCACGTCGGTCATGACCGGGATTTTCCGTCAGGAAATCAGCACCCGTTCCGAATTCCTCAACCTGATCAACCGTAAATAACATGAGCCGGCCAGCGCTACGCAAAACCGGCGTCCTGCTGGTCAATCTGGGCTCGCCGGCCTCGACCAAGACCGGCGACGTGCGCCGCTTTCTGCGCGAGTTTCTCGGCGACCCGCGCGTGGTCAATCTGCCTAGGCCGCTGTGGTGGTTGATCCTGAATCTGTTCATTCTGCCGTTCCGCCCGAAAAAGTCGGCGCACGCCTACCGGGCAATCTGGACCGAGCAGGGCTCGCCGCTGATCGTGTTCACCCGGCGTCTGGCCGAAAAACTGGCCGCTAGCTTGGCCGGCGCCGACATTCAAGTCGATTATGCGATGCGCTACGGCAAACCGGCGCTGGCCGAGAAGCTAACCGAATTCAAGCAGAACGGCGTCGAAGACATCGTCGTCGTACCGCTGTACCCGCAGTATTCCTCGACCACCACCGCCTCGATTTTCGACGTGGTCGCCGAAGTTTTCGTCGGCTGGCGGCATCTGCCGTCGTTGCGTTTTATCGGCGAATTCCACCAACACCCGGTTTATATCAAAGCCGTGGCCGATTCGGTGCGCGCGCATTGGGCCGAACACGGCCAGGCTGACTGTCTGGTGATGTCCTTCCACGGCCTGCCGGCCAAATTGACCGAACTGGGCGACCCGTATTTTTACCAATGCCAAACCACCGGTAAACTGATCGCGGAACAATTGGAACTGACCGACGCTCAATGGCGCTTGGTATTCCAATCGCGCTTCGGCCGCGCCGAATGGCTGAAACCGTATTGCGTGGAGGTGTTGGCGGAACTACCGACCCAGGGAATACGCAGCGTCGATGTGCTGTGTCCCGGATTCTCGGTAGACTGTCTGGAAACGCTGGAAGAAATCGCCATCGCCAACCGGGAGATTTTTCTGGAGGCCGGCGGCGAAAGCTACCGCTATATTCCGGCCTTGAACGACAGCGACGCCCACGTCGAGGTGATGCACGCTTTGATCGAAACCGCGCGTTAACCACGCCGCGCCATAACTATAAAACCGGGGAGGCAGCATGCAAGCGAATATCCTAGAAAGCTGGAATGACCAATGGCCGACGGTGCGATCCAGCACCCCGCCGCCGACCGGCGCCGGCGTCATCGATCAGGGCGCGTTCAACACCATCGAAGTGGACGAGCTGTTCGACCACGTCAACCACGCCGCGACCACCGCCGGCCAATCGGTGCTGTACCGCTCGCTGACCCAGCCGTTGGCCGACGCCGACGCGATCGCCGCCAAACAAGCGGCGGTATTGGAAATCCGCGACAACCCGGCGGTACGCGAGAACGTCGAAAATATCGTCGCCCGCGCCGCCGAAACCGAAAAGCGACTTTACGTATTGCTGTTCGGCGAATTCCTGGGCAGCTTCGGCACCGCCCGCCACGACCATCAAATCGAAGGTTACGGTTACAAACCCTATATTCGCGGCATCCGCCTGCCGCTGGAATTGGTCGGCGCGATCCAAAACTCCGGCACCCCGCAAACGCCGTACTTGAAAGCCATCTTCGACAAAATTGCCGGCTTCGCCGACAGCAACGAATATTCGCTGATGGTCGGCCCGGTCTACAACAGCGAAAAAGGCATCCAAAGCAAGGAAGAACGTAAACACTCGTTCGCGCCGGCGACGATCTTTCGGCCGACCTTGTTCAAGCCGCTGCTGATTGCGCTGGTCATCGCGGTGATCTGGGGCATCACCAAAGTCTTTCCGTCCAATCTGTTCGAAGTCACCCGCGATGGCTTGTCGATCGCCTCGGTATTCTTTTTACCGCTGGCCTTGGTCTACATTCCGGTGGTCGGCGGTTACGACCGCGACAACTGCATCATCCCGTTGCGCAACATCTTCCGTCAATCCAAGGCGCTGGGCGATTTGCTGGACGCATTGGGCCAACTCGACGAATTGCTGGCCTTCATCAAATACGCCGAACATTACGGCAGCGACATGGTCATGCCGGAACTCCAGGCCGACGAACGCCACGCGATCGCATTGAACAACGCCAAAAACCCGGTTTTGGGCAATCAAAACCCCGACTACGTCGGCAACGACTTTGCAATGGACCAAACCCGTTTGGTCTGCGTCACCGGTCCGAACAGCGGTGGCAAGACCGCGTTTTGCAAGACCATCACTCAGATTCAATTGCTGGCTCAGATCGGTTGCTTCGTGCCGGCCAAAGCGGCCAAACTCAGCGTTGCCGACCGGATTTTTTACCAGGCGCCGGAAATCAGCCATCTGGACGACGGCGAAGGCCGCTTCGGCACCGAACTGAAGCGCACCCGAGACATTTTCCTGGCCTGTAGCTCGAAAAGTCTGGTCGTGCTTGACGAAATGGCGGAAGGCACTACTTTTGAAGAGAAAATGCAATCGTCGATCGACGTACTCGACGGCTTTTACCGGAAAGGCAACAGCACGGTTCTGATCACCCACAACCATCAGTTGGTGGACGAATTCGTCAAGCGCAAAATCGCCGATCCGAAACAAGTCGAATTCGCCGACGACCTGCCGACCTTCAAATTGATTCCGGGTATTTCCCGGATCAGCCACGCCGACCGGGTGGCCAAGAAAATCGGCTTTTCCAAACAAGACATCGACAACTATTTAGCCCAATCGTGATGAAACTAGGAACTCCCAACAGCGCCGCCGCCACCAAAGCCCTCTTGCTGGGCAGCGGCGAATTGGGCAAGGAAATCGCGATCTCGCTGCAACGCTACGGCGTCGAAGTGATCGCGGTGGACCGCTACGCCAACGCGCCGGCGATGCAGGTCGCCCATCGCAGCCACGTCATCGACATGACCGACGGCGACGCGGTGAAAACCTTGATCGCCCGCGAACAGCCGCATCTGGTCGTGCCGGAACTGGAAGCCATCGCCACCGGCGCGCTGGCCGACATCGAATCGCAAGGCTTGGCGACCGTGGTGCCCAACGCCCGCGCGATCCAGTTGACGATGAACCGCGAAGGCATCCGCCAGCTGGCCGCCGAACAACTGGGCTTGCCGACCTCCAACTACGCCTTCGCCGAAACCTTCGAGCAGTTGAAAGCCGCCGTCGATAACGGCATCGGCTATCCCTGCTTCGTCAAGCCAACCATGTCGTCGTCCGGCAAGGGCCAATCGATGGTCAAGTCGGCCGACGCCTTGCGGGCGGCCTGGGATTACGCCAAATCGGCGGGGCGCGCCGATACCGGCAAGGTCATCGTCGAGGCCAAGATCGATTTCGATTTCGAGATTACGCTGCTGACGGTAAGGGCGGCGGACGCCGACGGAGCGGTCCAAACCCATTTTTGCGAGCCGATCGGCCATCGCCAGGAACACGGCGATTACCGCGAAAGCTGGCAACCGCAAGCGATGAGCGAACCCGCGTTGGTGCTGGCCCGGCAGATCGCCGGCAAGGTCACCGAAGCACTGGGCGGCTTGGGCTTGTTCGGCGTCGAACTATTCGTCAGCGGCGATCGGGTCTGGTTCAGCGAAGTCAGTCCGCGCCCGCACGATACCGGCATGGTGACGATGGTCAGCCAACGCCAAAGCGAATTCGATTTGCACGCCAGAGCGATTTTGGGCCTGCCGGTCAACACCCGCTTGGACAAGGTGGGGGCCAGCGCGGTGATACTCGGCGGCATCGACGCGAAAAACGTGGCCTATCACGGCTTGGCGCGGGCGCTGGCGGTGCCGGACAGCGAAGTCAGATTATTCGGCAAACCGGAAGCCTTCGCAGCCCGGCGCATGGGCGTGGCGCTGGCCTGCGGCGCGACGGTGGAAGACGCCAAGGCCAAGGCAATCCGCGCCGCGGCGGCCGTCAAAATTTCGCCCACCGACTGACGGGGCCGGCCGATGGCGAAACGTCTGACCGCTGCCGTTTTCGCATTGGCTTGGTTGCCGCCGGTTCAGGCCGACATCTACAAATATGTCGCGCCGGACGGCCGGGTGTATTACACCGACGAGCCGAAAAAAGGTTTCGATTACCGGCTGATTATTCGCACCCGCCCCAAAACCTATAATCACGATCTAAAATATCTGTCGGCGAACAAAAGCAAGTTCAACGACTTGATCGCCAAAGCCGCCGCCAAGCATCAGATGGACCCCAAATTGTTGCACGCGGTAATCCAGGCCGAATCGGCCTACAACCCGAATGCCGTGTCGTCCGCCGGCGCGGTCGGTCTGATGCAGTTAATGCCGGACACCGCGCGCCGCTACGGCGTCAGCGATAGACGCGACGCCGAGCAAAACGTGGACGGCGGTACCCGCTACCTGAAGGACCTATTAGCGATGTTCAACTCCAATCTGAAATTGGCCGTGGCCGGTTACAACGCCGGCGAAGGCGCCGTGATGAAGTACAACTACACGATTCCGCCCTACCCCGAGACTCAAAATTACGTCCAGCATGTGATGTCGCTATACGGAAAAGGCTAGTGACCGTGTCCTCGCTACAAAGTCTGGTCAACGACACGACCAAGCTGTTCTCGCTACCGGACATCTATTTCCAGCTCAGCGAAATGATGCGCGATCCGCGTTACACGATGACGGATTTTGGCAAGGTGATTTCCAAGGACCCGGCACTGTGCGCCCGCTTACTGCGCATCGTCAACAGCCCGTTCTACGGTTTTCAATCCAAGGTGGACACCATCTCGCGCGCCATCACCATTATCGGCATCGACGATCTGAACCATCTGATCCTGGCGACATCGGTGGTCGATGAATTCAGCCGGATTCCCTGCGAGCTGGTGGATATGACCGCCTACTGGATGCGTAGCGTGCACTGCGGCGTGATCGCCCGGCTGCTGGCCAAACGTAGCGGCGTGTTGCACGCCGAGCGGCTGTTTCTGGCCGGCCTGCTGCACGACATCGGCTCGCTGGTGCTGTACATCCGCATGCCGGACGCGGCCCGCACCGTGCTGCTGGCCGCCAACCACGATCGCGGCTTGGTTCCCGGCTTCGAATATCAGATTATCGGCTTTACCCACGCCGATGTCGGCCGGGAATTGCTGAAAAGCTGGGGCTTGCCGGAATCCTTGTACGAAACCGTCGGCTGTTACCTGGAACCGAGTCGCGCGTTGGTTCACAAACTCGACGCCCATCTGCTGAACATCTCGGCCCTGCTGGCCGACAGCGGCCGCTACGCCGACGGCGTTGAAGCCACGGCGGCCATGCTGTCCGAACAATCGCTGTCGCTGACGCGGCTGAGCCGCGAGCAGATCGTCGCGCTGATGGGTCAGGTGGAAGGCGAATTCATGCACATGTTTGAATTGCTGTCGCCGGGCAAGCGCTTTCACTAAAACTAGCGCGACACGCTATAACACCGACATGCCGGCCTGTTGCAGCAGCGCGGTGAGTTTGATCAACGGCAAGCCGATCAGGGCGTTCGGGTCGTCGCCGACGATTTTTTCGAACAGCGCGATACCCAAGCCTTCGGACTTGAAACTACCCGCGCAATCGAACGGCTGTTCGCGATCGACGTAACGCTCGATTTGCGCCGGAGTCAGAGGCCGAAAATGCACTTGGCAGACATCGAGATCGCTCCAGTGGCGGCCGGAAGCGGCGTCGAGCAGACAAACCGACGTGTAAAACGTCACGACTCGACCGGCTTGCAGGACTAGCTGCCGAATCGCCGCCTCCCGGCTACCGGGTTTGCCCAAAATAGCGCCGTCTATCGTCGCCGTTTGATCCGAGCCGATAATCAGATGTTCGGGAAACTCGGCGCGTAGCGCCCGCGCCTTGGCCATCCCCAGGCGAATCGTCAAATCGGCCGGTGCTTCGCCGGCCAGCGGCGTCTCGTCGACGTCGCTGGCCGTGGCGGTAAATTCGAGCTGCAAGCGCGCCAGCAGTTGCCGGCGGTAGGGCGACCCGGAAGCAAGAACGAGAGCGGACATGGCTAGGTGATTGTTTAATCGAGTGTTTGTTTGACGCGGCAACGAGTAATCTGTATCATTGTACAGTTATGTCAGACAAGTTTCCCGACCGTATCGATCCTCTGGTGTTTGCCGAAAGGCGCGGCACCGTGGCTGGCCAGCTAGCGATAGCCCAGTTCGAACGCTTGTCGGATTACGTTGTCGAGCGGGAGGGCGCGGTGGATGTCAGCGTGGAATTCGACAAGGACGGCAAGCGCGTCGTGTTGAGCGGCCATATTGCCGGCACGCTGCAACTGGAATGCCAATCCTGCCTGCAAGGCGTGGCCTGGCCACTGAACATCCGCTTCAAATTGGCCGTGGTCGCCACGCCGGCCGAGGCCGAGCGGCTGGAAGATTACGAACCAATATTGCTGGACGACGACAAAATCTCGCTACATGCGGTCGTCGAGGACGAAATCCTGTTGGCGATTCCGGATTTCCCCAGACACGAGCACCGCTGTCTCGAGCGCAACAGCTCTTCGGACAACGACTACACCGATAGCCGGACTAAGGCCGACAATCCTTTTTCCGTGTTAGCAAAACTTAAAAAAACTGGAGATTGAAATGGCAGTACAAAAGAGCAAAGTATCGCGTTCCAGACGCGGTCAACGTCGTTCACACGATGCATTGGTCGGCAAAACCCTGTCTCAGGATGCCCTGACCGGCGAAACCCATCTGCGTCACCACATGACCCCGGACGGTTTTTACAAAGGCCGCCAGATCGTTGCCGGCAGAGACGAAGATTAATCTTCGCAAATTCACCATCACGTAAAGCCGACGGGTCATTCTGCTGTTGTCGGCTTCTTCCGACTACAGGAGTTAATCCCAAGCGTGAGCGTAACTCTCTCTATCGATGCCATGGGCGGGGATTTCGGACCGCAAGTCACGATACCCGCATCGCTGGTTTGTCTACGAAAAAACCCGAAACTGAATTTGATCCTGGTCGGCGACGAAACCTTGCTGAAGGACAAGCTCGGCTCGGCCCTGACCGAATTCGCCGGCCGGCTTAGCATTCAGCATGCATCGCAGGTGGTGGAAATGGACGAACCGCCGCAAAAGGCCCTGAAAAACAAGAAAGACTCGTCGATGCGGGTCGCGATCAATCTGGTTCAGGAAGGCCGGGCCGATGCCTGCGTCAGTGCCGGCAATACCGGCGCGCTGATGGCCACCGCCCGCTTCGTGTTGAAAATGATCCCCGGCATCGACCGGCCGGCCATTATTTCCACCTTACCCTCCACCTTCGGCCACACCCATGTGCTCGACTTGGGCGCGAACGTCGATTCCAGCGCCGAGCACCTGTACCAATTCGCGGTGATGGGCGAGGAAGTGGTCAAGGCGGTCGAGAACATCGAACGGCCTCGCGTCGGCTTGCTGAACATCGGCGAGGAAGACATGAAGGGCAACGAGCAGGTCAAGGCGGCCGCCAAATTGCTGGAGAATTCCGAGCTGAACTACATCGGCTATGTTGAAGGCAATTCGATCAACGCCGGCCATACCAAAGTCGATCTGATCGTCACCGATGGCTTTGTCGGCAACGTGGCGTTAAAATCGATCGAAGGCGCCGCGAAAATGATCAGCTCGAAACTCAAGGACAGCTTTTCGCAAAACTGGCTGACCAAACTGGCCGGCCTGGTGGCCTATCCGGTGCTGAAACGCTTCAAGGACAGCATCGACCCGCGCCTTTACAACGGCGCCAGTTTCATCGGTTTGCGCGGCTTGGTCATCAAAAGTCACGGCGGGGCCGACGCCTTGGCGTTCGAAACCGCGATTCATCTGGCCGAAGTCGAAGTCGCGCAAGGCGTCATCCGTAAAATCAGCGAAAAATTGGAAATCGCATTAGCCCAAAAGGTTGTGGCATGACAATCTGGTCTCAAGTGATCGGCACCGGTGGCTATTTGCCCGAAACCGTCCGCACCAACGACGACATTTCAGCGATGGTCGATACCTCGGACAGCTGGATTCAAGAGCGCACCGGCATTAAAAGCCGACGCATCGCCGGACCGGACGAAACCGCGTCCAGCATGGCCGAGATCGCCGCCCGTCAGGCACTGGAAATGGCCGATCTGCCGGCCGCCGCCATCGACATGATCATCGTCGCTACCGGCACCCCGGAACGGGTCTACCCCAGCACCGCCTGCCTGTTGCAGGAACGCCTGGGCATCAAGCACGGCGTGGGCTTTGACATTCAGGCCGCCTGCTCCGGCACCGTCTACGCCCTCAGCATCGCCGACCAATACATCAAAAGCGGTTTCGCGAAAACCGTGCTGGTGGTCGGCAGCGAAATCTGCTCGCGTATCGTCGATTGGAGCGACCGCGGCACCTGCATCCTGTTCGGCGACGGCGCCGGCGCGGTGTTGTTGCGAGCCGGCGACCAGCCCGGCATCCTGTCCACCCATATTCATTCCGACGGCGGCTACGAAGACCTGTTGTATTGCCCCAACCCGCAAGTCGCTGCGACCGGCAAGCAGGACGAAGCGCCGTATATCAGCATGCGCGGCAACGAAGTCTTCAAGGTCGCGGTTAACACCTTGGGCCGCATCGTCGACGAAACCCTGGAAGCCAGCGGCTTGGCGCAAAGCGACATCGACTGGCTGGTGCCGCATCAGGCCAACACCCGCATCATCGCCGCCACCGCCAAAAAACTGGGCATGTCGATGGACCAAGTCATTCTCACGCTGGAAAACCAAGGCAACACCTCCTCCGCTTCCGTGCTGCTGGCCTTCAACGAAGGCGTGCGCGACGGCCGCATTCAACGCGGCCAAACCGTGCTGATGGAAGCCTTCGGCGCCGGTTTTACCTGGGGTTCCGCTCTCATTCGGTACTGATATGAATCCAAATTCGCAAAGCTACAATCTAGCCTTCGTCTTTCCCGGCCAAGGCTCGCAAAGCGTCGGCATGCTGGCGGCGCTGGCCGAGACTCATCCGACCGTCAAACACACCTTCGCCGAGGCTTCCGACGCGCTGGGATTCGATCTATGGCATCTGGTCGCCAACGGTCCGGACGCCGATCTGAATCAAACCCGCAACACCCAACCCGCCATGCTGGCGGCGGGCGTCGCGGCTTGGCGGGTGTGGTGCGAAACCACCACAATCCGTCCGGCCTGGATGGCCGGCCATAGCCTGGGCGAATACACCGCGCTGGTTTGCTCCGGCGCGCTGAATTTCCAAGACGCGATCAAACTGGTCGCCGAACGCGGCCGGCTGATGCAGGAAGCCGTGCCGGCCGGCGAGGGCGCGATGGCAGCCATCCTGGGTCTGGAAGACCACCAAGTGGTCAACACCTGCGCCGAAGTGGCCAACGGCGAAATCGTCGCGGCCGCCAATTTCAACGCGCCCGGCCAAGTCGTGATTGCCGGCGCCGCCGCCGCGGTCGATAGAGCCATCGACGCTCTGAAAGGACTGGGCGCCAAGCGCGCGTTAAAACTGCCGGTCAGCGTGCCCTCGCACTGCGGCTTGATGGAGAGCGCGTCGGGCCAACTGGCCGCGCTGCTGGAAAACACCGCGCTGGACATGCCGGCGGTAACGCTGATCCACAACGCGGACGTCAAATCGCACGGCTCGCCGGAAGTCATCCGTTACGCGCTGAAAGAACAACTGTTCAAGCCGGTGCGCTGGGTCGAGAGCGTCAAATTCATGCACGAACAAGGCGTGACCGCCTTTGTCGAATGCGGGCCCGGTAAAGTCCTGTTGGGCCTGAACAAACGCATCGCCCCGGACGCCGCCCACTTGGCGGTCTACGACCCGGACACCCTAGCCAACGTTGTGGAGCAATTGAATGGATAAAAAAATCGCCATCGTCACCGGCGCCAGCCGGGGTATCGGCCGGGCCATTGCCGAAAGACTGGCCGCCGACGGCTTCCAGGTGCTGGGCACCGCCACCTCGGCCGCCGGCGCCGAAGCCATCTCCGCCTATCTGGGCGACAACGGCAAGGGCTACAAGCTGAACGTGGCCGACGCCGCCGACATCGAGCAGTTCGTCAAACTCAGCGGCGATGAATTCGGCACGCCGGCCGTGCTAGTCAACAACGCCGGTATTACCCGCGACAACTTGCTGATGCGGATGAAGGACGAGGAATGGGACGACATTATCGCCACCAACCTGACCTCGGTTTTCAGAATGTGTAAAGCCGTCTCGCGCGGCATGATGAAGGCCCGTTACGGCCGCATCATCAATATTTCCTCGGTGGTCGGCTCGACCGGCAACGCCGGCCAAACCAACTACGCCGCCGCCAAGGCCGGCATGGTCGGTTTCGCCAAGTCAATGGCCAAGGAAGTCGGCTCGCGCGGCATCACCGTCAACACCGTCGCGCCGGGTTTCATCGATACCGACATGACTAAAGAACTAGGCGCCGACATCAAAAACAGCCTGCTGGGCGCGATCGCGCTGGGCCGCCTCGGCCAACCGGAGGAAATCGCCCACGCGGTATCCTTCCTGGCTTCGGAGCAAGCCTCCTATATCACCGGCGAAACCCTGCACGTCAACGGCGGCATGTACATGCCCTAAGCCGGCAAGCGCCCGCACGTCCAAAAGCCCGCAGCCGTTTCGGCCGCGGGCTTTTTTTATGCCTCAACCATTCTGCAAGGCCACCGCGACCGCCGCCGCGCGGGTCGAGACGCCGAGCTTTTCGAAGATGTGTTCCAAATGCTTGTTGATCGTGCGCGGGCTGCTGCCAAGGATAATGCCGATTTCCTTGTTGGTTTTGCCGCGAGCGATCCACATCAGAATTTCGGCTTCGCGAAAGGTCAGTTTCAAGCGCTCGCGCAATTGTTCCGGATTCCAGGCGCCGTCATCCTCCCGCCTGAGCAGCAACAAGTATTCGTCCGGGTGGCGGCAAACGCCGATCTCGACGCTGAAACCGGCCGCCGCGCCGAAACTTTCCCCGTCCGGCGCCTTGGCGCCATCGCCGCGCCAGTTGGCAAACCAGGCCAACAAGCGGCCCGGCAACGTATCGCCCAGTCCGCAAGCCCCGGTCTCGCCCTGCCCGCGCTTGAAATCCGCCAGCCAGACCGCCGCGGCGGTCGTCAGCCAGACGATCCGGCCGTCGGCATCGACCGCCAGCGCGGCGAATTCGCCGTCGTCCAACACCCGCTCGGCCCGCAGCAGATTTCGGGTTTGGGTTAGATGCACTTCGATGCGCGCCAGCACTTCGGCCGGCCGGATCGGTTTGACGATGTAATCCAGCGCGCCCTCGCCGAAGCCGCGCAGCAAATGATCCAACTCGCTCAGGCCGGTCATGAACAACACCGGAATCGCGGCGGTGGCCGGATCGGCTTTCAGGCGGTTACAGGTTTCGAAACCGTCGATGCCGGGCATCATCACGTCCAGCAAAATGATGTCGGGTTTGACGTATTGAATTTGTTCGATCGCCGAACAGCCGTCGGTGGCGACCAGGACCCGGTAATTGGCTTCCGATAGGGTGTCGGATAACAAGGCCAAATTGCCCGGCGTATCGTCGACGATCAAAACCGTGCCGCTGCTGCCATAGGTGCCGCTCATCGTGCCTCCTGCGTTTTCCGGTTCATGTTCAACAATTTGCGTAATTCGCCGACCCGGAATTCACCGGCCAGCGTTTTCAGTTTGGCGAAATAGCCGGCATAGTGCGGATGCGCAGCGGCCAGTTCGTCCAGTTGTTTTTTCAGGGCCAGCAAATCGCCGATCCTGACGCAATCGACACAGCCCTGCAACAGAGGTTCCGGCGGCACCGCCAACGCGGCCGGCGCGCCCGGCTCCACCGCCGCGACTTCGTCGCGGTACAGCCAGCTCAGTGCCAAGTACAGCTTCAATTTGGTCATTAAATCGTTGACCCGCACCGGTTTGGCCAGGAAGTCGTTGCAGCCGGCGTTCAGCGCCGCCAACCGGTCGCTGGGATAGGCGTTGGCGCTCAATACGATAATCGGCATCGCCCAACCCTGCTCGCGCAGCCGGATCGCGGTTTCGATGCCGTCGATGCCGGTCATCGAAATATCCAGCATCACCAGATCGGGACATTGCTCGGCCACCCGCGCCAGACATTCCTCGCCGGAACCGGCCTCGCAAACTTCGAAACCCACCGGCTCCAGCAAGGCACGCAGCAAATCGCGATGCTCGGGTTGATCGTCCACCGCCAAAATCTTGCGGCGAACGCCGTGATAGCCGACGATGTCGGCGCGCGGTTCCGGCTCGGCCTCGGCGCCCAGACTCGGCAACAACAACCGCACGCTGAAGGTGGAACCCTCGCCGAGCCGGCTTTTTACCGTTATTTCGCCGCCCATCACTTCGGTCAGGATCTTACTGATCGTCAAACCCAGACCGCTGCCGGCGACCGCGTTGCCGGTCGGCTGATTGAGCCGGGTAAAGGGCTGGAAGATATTTTGCAACTGTTCTTCGGCGATGCCGGCGCCGCTGTCGATGACCTGAAACTGGACGACGCCGCCGCTATAGCCTATCCGTAGTACGATCTCGCCGCTGTCGGTGAACTTGACCGCGTTGCCGAGCAGGTTGATCAATATCTGCCCCACCCGCTTTTCATCGCCGCGTACCCGCTGCGGCAAGGTGTTGCCGATCTGGCAGACGAAGCGCAAGCCTTTGTCCTCGGCCTGCGCCTGGTAGGTGTGCACCAGATGCTCGATAAACAACGGGAAGTTAAACGGCTCCTGCTTCAAATCGAATTTGCGCGCCTCGATCCGGGCTATATCCAGAATATCCTCAATCAGCGCGCATAAATGCTCGCCGCTACGCTTCAAGGTATCGACGGCCTGACGCCGGTGCTCCGGTATGCTGGGGTCCTGGTTCAAAATATGGGCGTAGCCGATGATGCTGTTCAGCGGCGAGCGAATTTCGTGGCTCATGCTGCTCAGGAATCGGCTCTTGGCCTGATTGGCGGCGTCGGCCATTTTCAGCGCCTGCTGCAATTTCAAGTCGGTTTTCTGGTGCTCCTCGATTTCCTGTAACAACAGTTGGGTCTGCTTGGCGGTTTCCTCTTGCGCCACCTTGCGGCTTTCCGCATTCAAAATCAGCCACCAGGTGCATAGGCCGATGAAGACCAACAACGAGGCGTAGATTTTCAGGAAATTGTTTAGCAATAGCTGAAAGGCCGGCCAGTCCTGGCGAATGCTCAACAAATCCTGGTAGTAAATGATGCTGACGAAGATGCCGGTCAGCACCGACAGAAACACAAACAACAACGCAAAACGCAACAGGCGCAAACGCACGTACAGACTCAGAAAATTCGGCAAGCCGCGCTTGGCGAGACGTTCCAGATAATCGTCGAAGCGATACCCGACCTTGCAAGCATCCAGGCAGCGCGCGTCCAAGGTGCAGCACAATGAACAGATGCTGCCGGCGTAGGCGGGACAATAGGCCACGTCGTCGTGCTCGAATTCGTTTTCGCAAATCGAACAGGTATTGCGGGCGTAGCGGTTGTGTTCATCGCGGTCGCGCGCCAGATAATGCCGGCCCTTGCTCCACCAGGCCAAGGCCGGCGCCAACACGAACGCCAGGCCCAGCGCGATAAACGCCGAAAAGGCTTTCGGCCATTCGCCGAACAAGCCGACGTAAGCCAGTATCGACACCACCGACGCGACGAAGGTCGCCACCATGCCGACCGGGTTCAGGTCGGACAAATAGGCGCGCTTGAACTCGACTTCCTTGGGACTCAAGCCCAAGGGTTTGTTAATCATCAACTCCGCCGCGACCGTACTGATCCAGGCGATCGACATGTTCGAAAACAGCCCCAGCACTTTTTCCAGCGCGCCGAATACGCCGAACTCCATCAACAGCAACGCGATCATCACGTTGAACAGCAACCACACCACCCGGCCGGGGTGACTGTGGGTCAGCCGCGAGAAGAAATTGGACCAGGCCAGCGAACCGGCGTAGGCATTGGTGACGTTGATCTTGATCTGGCTCAACACCACGAACAACGCGGTCGCGGCCATGGCCCAGCGCGGGTCTTCGAATAATTCGTTGTACGCCACCAGATACATCTGGGTCGGCTCGTGGGCATGTTCCGGGGCGATGCCGTGGCGTATCGCCAAATGCGCCAGCAAGGCGCCCAGCAACTGTCTAAGTACGCCGAACACCACCCAGCCCGGCCCGGCGCTCAGCATCGCCGCCCACCAGCGCCATTTATTGTCGGCGGTCTTGTCCGGCAAGAAGCGCAAAAAATCCACCTGTTCGCCGATCTGCGCCACCATCGAACAGGCCACCGTCGCCGCGCTGCCGAACAGCAGCCAATCGAAGCCCTGGCCGCTGCCGGCGATCCAAAAATAGGTCTCCAGCGTCATCAACGCTTCCGGCTCGGTCCGCGCCACCGCGATATACGGCGCAATCAGCAAGGCCAGCCACACCGGTTGGGTCCACAACTGCATCCGGCTGATCGTGGTAATCCCGAAAGTCACCAACGGAATCACGATCAGTGCGCTGATCACGTGGGCGTAGGCCAGCGGGATCTGAAAATACAGCTCCAGCGCCAGCGACATGATCGAGGCCTCCAGCGCGAACAGCGTGAAGGTGAACGAGGCGTAAATCAGCGAAGTCACCGTCGAACCGATGTAGCCGAAGCCGGCGGCGCGGGTCAGCAGATCGATGTCGATATGAAACCGGGCCGCGTAATAGCTGATCGGCAACGAGGTGATGAAGATGACGATGCCGACCGCGATGATGGCCCAAAAGGCGTTGGTAAAGCCGTAGTTGATCGACAGAAAGCCGCCGATGGCTTCCAGCACCAGAAACGAAGTCGAGCCGAAGGCGGTATTGGCGACTTCGAACTCGGACCATTTACGGAAACTGCGCGGCGCATAGCGCAGCGCGTAGTCTTCCAGGGTTTCGTTGGCGACCAGCAGGTTGTAGTCGCGGCGGATTTTGGTGATGTTTTGGTGGATGGCTTTCATGGTGTGGTGTCGCTGTCGCGACGGGTGTTTGATATGTCGGTTCGCGGACCGACAGCCGCGATACTTTCGCTACGAAAACCATCCCTGGTTTTCGCCCTTCGGGCCAGCCTATCGGCTGTTCAAATTCGTTCCTGACGAATTTGTGCTCAGCCAAAAAAAAGTATTCAAAGAAAAGGCCACCCGGCATTCCGCCTTAATCCTGCGCTTCTCGCTTTTGGCGAGGGCTGTTCTCGCCAAAAGCTGCGGTGCTCGGGGCGAAATAACGGGAGCCATACCATCCCGACATCACCGGTTATTTTAATAACGATGTTTAGAGCAGAGACACAGCCAAATGCAATTTATTAATTACGTTAGCTTATATTTTCCAAATTTCGTTATACGCAGTTTCAGCCATACTCTCTGTATGTTCCATTACCTCCTTTGGAGTCCACTGTTGAGAGTGTTTTACAAAAAAAGGTAAGTCATATCCCGCCTCCAATAGCAATGATTTTTTATCATGAAACTTTTTTGAATCTAATTTTTCATTCATTTTTTGATCAAGAAAAATTAAATTTCCCAAACTTCCAACATACTCATCTGACCATCCCTCATCGTTTTCCTTTGATTGCGGATGTAGGTGTTCAATAGTTAAATCATCAT
>NZ_JBYMAP010000084.1:0-16782 GCF_057766305.1 Methylomonas sp. BG-2
CGAGGTGCTCGAAGTCAGGCTCCCGGTGGCCCGCTCGATCATCCCATTGCCCTACGGTGCGCTGGGTGAACCAGGGATTCGGCTTCGAAACGGGCCAATACCGAGACCGATATTGGAAACCATCGAGTACAAGGCCACATCGGCGTGCCCCAACGAATGGGCGGGATGGGTAACCTGGGATAACGAGCAACAGTGCTACGAATTGATCGAGCCGACGATCCTCAGCGTCGGATCGGGGCATGTGTCGTATCGCAATCGGATACCCCGCCACGCCGTGCTCGTTCTGGACCTGCATTCGCACGGACTTCATCCCGCGTACTTCTCCGAAACCGACGATCTATCCGACCAACAAGGGTTTTACGTGGCCGGCGTGATCGGCCACTGCCAGGGGCCAAAAAGCTACGCGTCCCGAATGAACGTGAACGGACATTTCTTCGATGGCGTGGATTTCAGGTCGCTTTTCGCATGACAGAAAGGCGAAAGGCGTTATTCATTCAGCACAGAACGAATGGACGGGCACGATGAGTCAAACGCACTTTAATTTTTATACCCCGACGGACTGGTTGGATAAACGCGTGAAAATCGCGTTGATCGGTGTCGGTGGCACCGGGTCGGAAGTGCTGACCAGTTTAGCTCGCATCGATTATGCGATTCGCGAATTAGGCCATGAAGGCTTCCACGTCACCGCGTGGGACGGCGATCGGGTCGAGCGGCCCAATATCGGCCGGCAAGCGTTCTACCCGGCCGATTTGGGCCATAACAAGGCGGTATTAACCATCCAGCGGATTAATTTTTTGTACGGCCAGGATTGGGTCGGTATCCCGGACATGTTTGGTATCGGATGCGATAAGCCGGAAGCTTTCGATCTAGTAATTACCTGCGTGGACGTGGCGCAATTTAGAGCCGATTTGAGCCAAGCGTGCCGTTCGAAATATTGCCGAACGCTTTGGTTGGATACCGGGAATGGGTCGCACACCGGGCAAGTGATATTAGGTCGCTTATCGCATCACGCCGAGAATCCCATCACGTTGCCCTCCGTATTCGATTTTCACCCGGAATTGGAGGGCATGGAGGATCACAACACGCCGTCTTGCAGTATGGAAGAAGCATTAGCCAGCCAAGAATTACCGATCAACCGGGCGATCGCCAATGTGGCGATGCAATTAATATGGGGCTTGGTCAGACAAGGTGGATTAAACTGGCAAGGAGCTTATCTTGATATTACAAAAGGCTCGCAGATACCGATTAATATCGTCTAATTCTTTCTCGGACAATGACTATGAACCGGTTTTATCGTATAGTATGATGCTCGTTTATTCCATGAATAAAGATTCTAATGTGCGATATTTATATGGAACGCCACGATGAGGCATCGAATGTCCATCGATTCTATACCTTGACGGTTTCGCCCGGTATTTTTGACAATTGGTCGTTGGTGCGTGAATGGGGACGAATTGGATCACCAGGAACCGTGCGCTCTAACTGGTATCGTTCGGAAGAGGAAGCGGTTACTGCTAAAAATGAGTTACTCAGCGCAAAACAAAAAAGAGGCTATTTATTAGTGGGAATATTTTGCTAGGCTTTTTCCGCTTTGAAAGGATTGTGGCAATATGCAATCTGTTTTTTTAACTGTTATCGATCTAAGGAAATGTAATGTCTGTGTCTGAACTTGAAAGTAAATCGGAAGCTGAATTAACCCGTCTTATTCAAGACGCGAATCAAGAACTCCAAGCGAGAATCAATGGGAAGCGTAAGGACGTGATTCGCCAAATTCGCGCGTTAGCCGACTCCATCCAGGTCACCGTGGAATTGATCGAGATTTCCGGCAAGGGTTCGATCGCCAGCAACAGTAAGGTCGCGGCCAAATACCGTAACCCGGCCAATGCCGCTCAAACCTGGACCGGTCGCGGCGTGGCGCCAAAATGGATGCAGGCATTGCTGGAGGCCGGGCGGGACAAAGCAGAGTTTGCGATATGAGATATCCGGTCAATGCGCGGTGCAATGGGTCCCGATACGCGTAAAGATCGACGTATGACCAGGCGCCGCACGTTCTTGGTGTCGATCGGCGTGATCGTCTGGCTGGGTCTAAACGGCTGCACGTCGCATATTACGCTAAAACCCGATGCCGACGATAAGGCAAAGAATTACGCGGCCTGCCGGGAACGAGCCGATAGCCTGTATGCGGTGACCCCGAGGTATCCGACCCATAGCCGCTATCCTTGGCGGACCTATTCGCCGTATACACCGGGGTTTCGGTTCAATATGGGGGATAACCTGGACGACGGCGATCTGGATGTTGCCGCCGTTGGGAAATTGCCCTGTTTTCGGCAGTCGCCGCCCGCCGGCGTCGTACTCGACGAACGCATCTGGGGGCAGATTCTGAGAGAACGCGAGTTTTTGACGACCGGCGAATATTTTCAAATGCGCGCTCTGTGCGGCGATCGGCACCAGTTTCTCGATGAATGTCCGGAATATCAAATCCGGGCGGATTTGTGCCAAGAAAAAGGCCGCAATTGCAAGCTTGACATGACCGATCTCACCGACGAAAACCGGAAAATTGCGATGAATGCCTATTTGCGGAGCTTGCTCATTAGAACCTTGCGCAAGGAAGGGCGCATCGATGATAAAGGCCACATCATTCGCGGTAATAGGCCAAATTACCTTCAATGAATAGAGATAAGGACTGATGAATCAGAATATAAATTCTAAACTGAAAAGAGTCGCGCCGATTTCTTTGATAGTTGCCATATTGTTCGCCATGCGCTATGGCTGGACGATATTGCCCAGTATAACCCTGCTGCCATCGGTATTGGTATTGAGCCTAGGCAACTAGCAGGCTGGCGATTTTGATGCACGCCTTGTGCTGTCATCGATAATCCTTGCCTCAGACGGAACTTCCCGTTTTAAAATCGGTACAGGTCGGCTGTCCATCGCTACCGATTTGCCATTGCGCAGGATATTCCTCGTCTTCGATCTGGTATAGAAATGTCTTGCCAGGAATTGTGCAATGCGTTTCCAATTGACACCGCCAACAATTTCCGACATGAATAGATCCCCTTCCGTCCCGTTGCTGGGACGGTATTTCTGGCCTGCATCTTCTTTTAGTATTTCAGCTTGATAGTCCGGAAACATCGATACCTCACGTTGACCAACGGTTTAACACCCAGTGAATTTCCTTGAAATTAATCTTGTGGCCTGGAATGAAGCTTTCGGTCTGCCCCGACTGCGCCAGGCCGGACGAACCAATGTCGCCAATGCCTTGCAATCGCATGTTTTCTCGAGCAACCTCGAAGCCATCGGTATAGCGCACCAGAATCTCCAGGCGCTTTAACGAGTCCGGCTCAATGTCCTTGGGTAAATACAAATCGCAGCGGCCGAACCCGCCGGCCCTGGCCACCCGGCCGCGAATTTGATGCAAGGTATTGAGGCCAAGCCGTTCCGGATGCACGATGACCACGTGGCGTAGTCGTGGTAAATCGATACCGGTCTCGATCGCCGTGGTGCTGATAAGCAGGTCGGCGTCGTTGTCCCGCATCGCCTGCACGGCATTCAGTTTGTCTTGATCCGACAAACGGCCGTGGATATAGCGCACGCGACCTGGAAAAACCGCATCCCATAGTGTAAAGGCTCCTTCGGCCGATTTACGGTCTTTGACCCACTCCGTTGACGACTCTGCCAAGGGGTAGACGACCAGGGCTTGATGGCCAGTCTGGATAGTACGCTTAAGGGATTCGAACAGCGGTATGCGGTGCGCTTTGGTTAGTAATCGGGTTTTAATGGTTTTATCGACATGGGGCCTGGTTAAGCAGGAAACGGCCATGCCGGCAAAGGCCACTAACGCCGCCGTTCGCGGAATACAGGTCGCCGTGCAGTTAAGAAAATGGGTGTGCTCGCCAATAAGTGACCGAATTTGAGCGAGCCCGAACTTCTGCGATTCGTCGCAAACCAGAAAATTGATTTGCTTATTCGGCGGCAGACGATGCATGAGTGCTGTGGTACCTACCATAAAGCGAGCTACGGATGCCGTTTGCGCTTGGTTACCGAGGATCAAGGCCGGTTCGAGATCCGGCCACCACCCAGCAATGGCTTGTTGCGTTTGCACGGCGAGCGGCTGATTCGGGCATAACCAGGCTACCGTGCCGCCGGATCGAAAAACCGCGGCCGCGGCGGCCGCGGCCACATAGGTTTTTCCGAAGCCCACGTCGGCGGACAACAAGCGGTTCATCGGGGTGTTCGAACACAAGTCTCGGCAAATATCCTCGACCACTGCTTGCTGCTCCGGTGTGGGCGTTAGGGTTGTTTCCGAGAACAATTTAGCGGGCAACGCCGGGGCGATCGGTATGGCCGCATGTCCATTCACTGGCCGTTGTGCTTCACGTTTCGCACGACTCAATACATGGCCTGTCGCCACCAGCTTGAGCAATTGAATCGCTTTGCCGCCTAATTCCACCGTCGCTGGCTGATGGATGGCAGTTAACAAGGCGGAAAGCCTACTATCCCCATTGCCGTTGA
Source organism: Methylomonas sp. BG-2 (assembly GCF_057766305.1). Taxonomy (NCBI): domain Bacteria; kingdom Pseudomonadati; phylum Pseudomonadota; class Gammaproteobacteria; order Methylococcales; family Methylococcaceae; genus Methylomonas; species Methylomonas sp. BG-2. Next base: position 4,513 of record NZ_JBYMAP010000084.1, read on the forward strand.
GTACCAAGCCGATTTTTTCCGATTCTTCGGCCACGCTCCAATTCAGATCCTCCAACAGCTTTTGAGCACAGGCCGGTATCGCCTCCGGCAACAGGGTTTGCATCGTCTCGAATACCCTAGCGGAATGGATGACGCGAGGTTTTCCTGGATAAACCGGTATCACCCGGCCCAATTGGGTTTCATCCACCCATTCGGGATTTTTGAGTTGCGGTCGACCCGAAAAAAAACTCATCGTTCCGGTCATGGCCACAGTGCTATGTTGCTTGTCGGCCAAAATGGGTAGTAGGTCTTTCGTCCGACCGAAAAAGGTGGCCTGTACCGTTAAGCCTGATGTGTCGACCAAGGTAACAATCATGCGATTCGGAACGCTATCCCGCACGACGCGATACTCCGTTAATACGCCACGAACCACACAAAACCGCCCTTCTAACCAGACGCGAAATTGTTCGACAATGGCTGAATCGCGCAGATCGATATAGTGTTTAGGCAGTAATAATGGTAATTGCCAAAACTCCAAAATACCGAGCGTATTTAATTTACCGAGTGGTGTCGCGTTCATAGAGAATAATGCCCTGCTAAAACATAACTCAATCTTCTCACGACTTAGCAAGATTGCAACGGCTAGTTTTTGATGTTCCCTTTTTACGTGACGGACAAAAACTTTGTAGTGAACGTTCAGAATCATTAACCATACCGATCCTTGTTTTTATTCTCTATTGCCTATTGCATATTCACAGAACGCTATTAATTTAATCGCAAAACTGGCGTAGTCGTAGTCAGTTGATTCACTCCACCCTTATCTTTTTAGCGAGCGTACCATGACTTCAAACAATCCGTTGGTCGAAGAAAAACACTTTCCATTTTATTCAGGGCCAGGCGTGGCTTTTATCACTCTGTCGACGAACGATCTGTGCTTTCAAATCCTGTATTGCACCTACATGCTAACGAATCACCCCGTGACCACGAGTTACCATACTTTGCAAATTCGATTAGTGAAATGTTTTATTGGCGAAGTGAACGCTAGCGAACCGATTGCTGAGTTTGTTTCATTATTGGATGGATTTGAAGGGGCGAAATCCATCGTGCATTCCTTGATAAACAGCCAGCAGATATCCCCATAATACGCGGTTGCATTATTGAGATGCCGTATTAGATTGAATTCATCATTTAGAAAACTAAGGATAATTAAATGACTTCGCCTTCAAGCCTTGAAAAAACGATGACCGATCGATTGAATGAAATGGTCGAATCGCGTTTCGAGTTGATTAAACACGCGCAATTTTTGTCTATTTTAGGCATTGATAATAAAACAACATCACCTTATTACATTGGTCATTGTATAGAGTCTGTCGCTGAACAAGCGATTAATGAGCTATGCCAGAAACTCACGCGGCAACACGCCAAAGGAACCCCCGCGAGAATTCATGTTGAGACTGGCCTCTACAAAGTGATTGCATAATTGCACGAACTTGCACACCCAAGTGCACGCCATCTGCACACCTAAGTGCATCACTTGCACACCCTCGGCCTGATGGGTGCGCAAGTAATGGGGTTTAGGCCGTTACGCCGTGTTTTTACCTCTCAGCTTCCGCATCGATTCGCCCTTGAGTTCTATCGGATGGGCTCGATGGACGATCCGATCCAGAATCGCGTCGGCAACAGTGGCGTCTTCGAACAATTCGTACCATTTATTAGTCGGATATTGACTGGTAAGAATCAAGGAGCCGACCATCGATTGCTGATCCAGGATTTCTAAAAGTATCGGCCCTAATTGAGCGGGTACGCCGCCAATGCCGACATCGTCGATGATTAACAACGATGCGCTGATTAATTGACGTCGCAGTTTGGGCAAACTGCCGTCGGCCATTCCCACGGTTAAATTCTCAAATAAGCGGGTTGCGGTCATATAGAGCGTACTTAACCCTCGCCGGCAGGCTTGTTGACCAAAGGCACACGCGATCCAGCTTTTGCCGGTGCCGGTCGTACCGGTCAGAATCAGGTTTTGCTTTTGCCGCATCCATTCACCGGTCGCCAAGGTTTGTATTTGCAAAGGGTCCAGACTACGTTGATTGCGGTAATCGATGTCTTCGAGTACCGCCTGGGGATAGCGGAGCTTGGCGTTTTTCAATAGTCGTTCGATCTTGCGGGCGTCTTTACTGAATAGCTCCTGCTCGATCAATAGACCCAGACGTTGCTCAAAAGGCATGGCTGTATATTTTGGTTCGGACTGCTGCTTGTCCAAGGCCGCAGCCATGCCGTGCAGACCAAGCTGAGCGAGTTTATGAGGTATGGTTCCAGCGATGATCATAGCGGTGCCTCCGGTGTGGTGGTGAAATAATCGGCGCCACGTAAGTTCTCATGCTCAATCACCTTTACGGTTGTCACCGTGGACAAGCGACTATCGGCATTGGTACGAATAATCCCCCTTAGCCGGTCAAAACCCAGGCAATTCAACCGTAGTGCATGGGTACAAGCTGACTCAATGCGCCCCTGCCAGTTGTCTTTCTGGGCTTCTCGCCTTAGTAATTGCGCGGCTTTCAGACGGCTGGCAAAGTGGCGCTTGTCTTCCAAGCTACGTTGCAGAAACGTCACGGTAGACGGGCCGAGGGATTGCGCCCAGGTTTGTAATCCTTCCAGTGTCCCTTCGCGAAACAAACGATGGTTGGGCGGCATATGCTCGTCCAAGGTGGTTCGGCCTGGGCCAATTTGGCGGATATGCGATGCTACTAGCTGGCGTTGGTAGTAGACGTGAACAAACTCGTCGTTGGCCCGAATATCGACGTGTTGATGGGCGTAGGTATCCCGCTATCCGACCGGCTTGATAGTCTACCTGTGCCACGATACAACAAGTGCTTGTATAAATGTAACCAGTACTGGAAGTGGCTCTACTTCAAGCTTCAATGGACGTCTTGCGAACAAAAAAATGATTTATGCGTTCGGAGTCGCAGGTTCTGGCTCGGTATCTCCGCCTGCTTATGGTCAAGTCGATCAGGTCATTGTGAACTACGAATATTAAGTATGACATAACCGCCTTTATATTTTTAAATATAAAGGCGGTTTTTAGAATCATCATGTAAATTTTAAATATTGGCTATATTTATCAAGGCCCGTTTTTAATTGGTAATCTTCCGGCAAATTTTTATTAAACTGCATAATCTTGTTAAATATATCTGCGTCACTAGCTCCACTGCCTTTCATTTCAGTATAAATCTGAATTCGCTGGTCCCTAATTTTATCTGCTTCATTTTCAAAGCTCTTGACGTGTTGAGTATATGCGGACATGGCCGATGTGTCACTTAGGCTAGGCAAATCATTTAAATCTACAAGCTCAAAATCTCTAGAGTATGTATATACGCTAGCCATCTCCTTTGCAAATTCTGGGTCACTATTTACTCGATCAAAGATAAGCTTAACGCCATCTGATGTTGTGGCATTTGAGTCGTTTAAAGCCTTATATGCGGAGCCACTTATTTGCACGCTATCACCGCTACTCGCAGTATTACCAGCGACGATATTGTTGGCCGAGTTAGATTGATAATTGCGGGCAACGGATGAGGTGCCGTAAGTCGGGTGCGTATTCGATGTCGTGTTTACAAACATGCTCTATCTCCTTATTAAACCTGTAATTCAAACATTCAAAATCAGTTTTTAAATTAGCAGCATGATTTGTGCCAGCGAATTTTGACAGTTTTATGGCGTTCTGATGGCTGTTTTCGGCATCGGCTTGCCGCCAGTTAAGGCTAGCATCAATATTAAGCGGCAATGTTTTGCCGTATTGCCGGCCCGACTTTCGGGCTCTAAATTTTTAACATTCCGAGCTTCGTCAATTGCCAAATTTCACGCGTTGGCGTCGATCTGTGAGCCAACTCTTAACGACGTTATGGCATTGTCCAGATTGTAGAGTGTGTGAAGCACATTGCCTAAAAAGCGCCTGGCGTCGTCCCAGCCTTGTTCGCCACTGTCGATCGCGCGGTTAACGAGGGCATAGCGCCTTTCGTATTCTTTGATGGCATCGATCGGCTTATCAGGATTCAAATCGTATTGGTCATCGTTGACCGTCAATACCAGAAATTCCCCGGTGGCATTGTCGGAAATCTCGCCGTTGAAATTCAAATAACCGCCCAACACGGCGAGGTCATGCGGCGAAATATTGTGCAAATCCACGTTCGCCAGTTTTTGTTTCAGTTCATCCGGTTTCAAGGCTATTTGTATGACGTCAAACCGCTGGCCGATTGGCGTGCTATCAGCGGTTTTGAATCGATTTTGCCAAGGCATGGGATCGACTTTTTCCAAGAAACGATAGTGATGTTGGGATGAATTTGGACCAATCTGCATTTACACTCCTTAAACCGGTTTGAGGTTTGAGCACAACGCTTAGGAAACCTTCTGCCGTCTGAACAGTTGTCGGCCGGAGTGAAGAATATTTGAGTAAAAATAATTGGCTGATCCGTTAGCCTGGCCTGGATGCCTCGTGGCTGCAAATTCTTGTCGGTTGTGGGGTTGCTTTGCCTTAATGTGCTTACGCCAGCAACCTTTTCATATCGCTAAAAAATGCCTTGTCACGTGCATATTGATCGGAGGGTGTCGAGGCTTTGGCGTATTCCAGCCAGGCCAGAAATTTATCAACGCCCTCGCGGTAGCTGTCGATTTGATCAGTAGGAGCCAAGGCTTTGCTGGTTTGGTCGTTGACGTTGATCCCATACAGCATGATATGCATCTGAAGCTGATATGTCATCATGTCGCCTTCATCCATGTTTTGCGTCGCCGTTAACCACGCTTGCTTGACTTGTTCCGGCGCGTCGAGCGGCGGAAAGGTGATGGTTTTACCCGCGCCGACTTCCTGAATGCCATCGTGATTGAAATCGACCTGATAACCTTCCGGCAGCAACAGATTGTAAGCGCCTTCCTTACTCATCGTTGAGGCGTCGAAGGGCTCGGCCAGACAATGCGCGCGCTGTACCACGCCTTGTTCTTGCGGCGTCAGGCTTTGCAAAAACGCGACCGGATTTTCCATGCCGCCTTGGCTATAGGCGCGATTTAAAATGGCGGCGTAAGCGGTCTGATCGTTGGCACTGGTGCCGCGCACTGCAGCCATTTCGGTGTAAGTCAAGCCCATGACATCCGCCATGGTGGTGGTTGCGTTTTGTGTAGCGGCGTCCGACGACGAGCCGGTTGGCGGGGCGGATTGGTATCGCGCATAGGCAGCTTTAAAGTCGGTGAAAAAATTCGCGTCCGGACTTTGAATCAAATGGCGCTGTTGGATGGCGTTTGGCATGGTGTTATTGACGATTTGAATATTCATGGCTTATTCCTTGCAGATGGCAGACTGCTATAAAAATGGGCGGTGGCGTTTGAATAAACTGGGAAAGCGCAAGTCAGCCGGCTGCTGCCGGCCACATCATCATGGCCCGGAATCGGGCCGGCTGTTGCGCTTGCAAGTCGTACAAGCGATTGACGATTTCACCGGCGCTAACGCCAGTCGCCTTGGCTGAATCGTACAACTTAACCGCCGCTTGCCGGTATTGGCTGGCCTGCTCTGTGAAGTAGGCTTTGCTTTCTTCGGTGACCAGTTCACCACTGGTGTAATGCAGCGGATCGTTCGGCGAGGCCCCCAAGCTAATCAAACCACCACCGCCTTGCCCGTCCAATAGCGGTTCGTGTGCCAGAGCGTAGGCAAATTGTTCGAAGTCGCTGGAATGGGGATTCGCCAAAGCGGCGTTGCGCAGAAAGTTTTGTCCGGCGGTTTTTTCTGTCATGAGTTGCTGGAACGTGGCGTTTGCTTGAGTGTCGGTGTTGGCTGTCAACGCTCGCCGGCCGGCGTCGCTGATGCTGACAGTGTCTTGCGTAGCGGTTTGGCTTCGCGGGCCATTATGCGTTTGCACGGTCCGCTGGGCGTTGAATGAGGTGTAATTGAACGAAAAATGGTTGGCTAAGGCTTGAATGGTAGATGTCATGGGCGTCTCCTGTGACAAATCGGCTTGCTCAAACGTGATGCAATGCCCATGCCATCTAGTGTTCGCCATGATTACCGGCGCACAGCGAGATTCCCAATGCCCGAGAAACTAAAAAACGGCAAGAATTTGCCGGAAGCCGCGTTAAAACATCTGGGCGGCAGCTTAAACTAAACCCGCGTGTCGATAGCCATCGTTTCGGCAAGCAATTTTGCTACCTCGGAAGGTTCGATAGCCGGATTTTGCTGCATCTTAGCGATTCCGGATAAGCGCGACATCTGCTCGATGAGGTTAAGACTAGCGTCGGCCGAATGCAGTAATGCCAGTTGATAGGCTGCCATGATTTGTTTGCGCTCGGTTTTACTCAGATGCTGCCACGGTTGATCGGAGGCATTGTTTGGGACGTTGGCCCCGGCGTCCCATTTGGCGCCTTGATAGGGATGATCGATACGGTACAAGGCTTGAACCAAGCCTGGGTCGGACGGGATAAACGATTGCCTCGCTTTATCGGTCGATTGGCTATTTTGCGAGGTCAGCGCGGGAATGAATTTTTCCAATGCTTCAAAGCTAACGGCGTGCGTCAAACCACTGATTTGCGGGTTCAGCAAATAGGCCAAAAAACCTTTGTCGATGTCGGTGGATTCTATTGAGGGATTGGTCAATATCCGTTTGACCTGCTCAGCGTCTTGAGGATTGTATTTGCCTACCCAAGGATTACCTTCCGCGTCATAGATACCTGATTGGCCGGCGATCTCCCCGGTGTTATTACCCGTCGCCTGTAGGAAGCGGTAGTTTGCCAAATCAAACGCAAAATTATCGACTTGTTCCAAATCCATGCCGCTGGACTGCGCATACTCGTAGGCGCGTTCCATCAGCTTTCTGTCCGACTGCGTAAGGAAACTGGCGGAATTACCGCTCAGGTTATTGGTCGTAAACACCGTCGCGACCTCGGGGGTGGCGTTCGGATCACTAGTGTGGAATAACCTCGACAAAAGCATTGCATGCCCGCTAAAAGTCGCCGTGTCAGTGGTGCTTTTGGATGAAGCCGAACTGTTGTTGCCTTGTTTTTCAGTCGGTTGCGAAGCACTTCGTTTCTGCGAAATGGCCGAAGGAGATGCTGCAGTGTTCGATACATTAATGCTGGTCATATACATTTCTCCAATTTCGAGAAAAACTCTAACTACATAGTTTAGCGGCAACAGGTTCTTTTTTTAAATACGTCAACAAAGGCGATACGCAAAAAATACGCATCGCCTGTACACAAATTAATAATGATAATTGACCGTAACGGAGTCGGTTCTTGAGTTTGCTGTTGCGGGGTATCGTCGACATAAGACTATTGACAGGCGTATTGGCATTTTCCTGACGCAGTGGGTCAGCAGGGTGTGCAAGTTGGCGCAGTTGGTGTGCAACTTATAGCATTGTAATCGTGCAACTAATGCTGCCAAGGGTGTGCAAGTGGAAGGTTTTTTCGCAGCCGACTAAAACGAAGCGCGGCTGGCGGTTATTCCCGGCCGAAAAACCGCGCGTGTGGACAGTGGGCCGGCAGATCGGCGATCAGTTGCGGGCGGTTAATCATTCCGTCAACGACTGCGGCCGGTCTGTTAAAGCTCATTTACGCAAAGGCCACTGGCACGGGTTTTGGAGTGGGCCGCGCGATGGCGAGCGGCGGTTCAATTACAAATGGTTGATGCCGATGGTGGTTGGGGTAGTGATGCAGACGGAGTAAAGCGCGTTGTAAATAGACGCAGCGCGGATTAATATGCCTTATAGGCGTTATCAATGCCTGCCGCCGACAAGGCGAATCATCTTTGGGTGAATGATCTTCTTATCAATCTTGGTTTGCCTTTCAACTGCGGCTACCGGAAGTCGGCACCGATAACCCGCATGTTAAAGGAAACTGCAATGAAACATATCCATACGACTGCCACGGTTATTCGTAAGATTAAAACATTCGCTGAAATTCATGGAAACGAAGCGAAAGCGAAGTGATGAATTTTAGTCCCCGATAGGCGTAGTGCTGGGCGGGTTTTCGCAGAAAACCTGCAAGGCATCGCGACACACCGTTAAGTCATGCGAGAGCCGATGTTTCGATCCCCTTGTTGGGTCGAAACGAGGTGACGCGGACGAATCGGGGCCGCCGAAGGCAATCACCGTGACGGTGGAGTCCTGATTTTCGTCCCATGGATGGGCGAAAATCTTTACGGACGGAAGCCGTCACTCGCCGGGGCAAAAAAAATCAAAGCTGAGAAAGATTCAGCTAGCCGCCGGACTTGATCTGGCAGCAAAAGAATCCGGATACGAGGGTGATGGCAACGCGTACGGTGCCGATCGCGGCCGGCACCGTACGCGTTGAAATGGTCGACAAAACCCGGACATGTAGGTAAGTACTTATAAAGCTGCATACTGGAGCCGTGCGAAGTTTTAGGAAATCCCTCTACCCTTTTTTGCATCCGCGTGGAATATGCCAGGACGCGGTCGGCTTGTCGTGTTTGGCGTAGGCGGCGACCGGGAGGGTTTCACCTATGAGCTGTTCCAAATTGCCGACCGAGATCAAGTATTGATCCAAATTGCTCTTGGTAGCCGCTGGGCTATTCGGCACCACCCAAGCAACGACTCGTTGATCTTGATCGCTGCCACGGATAATCACTTTCCAAAAGGCGTCCGGCGTTTTGACGCCGTGTGATCTCAAAAAATAGTCGTCGGCGGGGTTATTCCCCCAAATCACGCCGCCAATGACGTGCAGGTCTTCGAGGTCGCGGTAACACTCGATGATTTCCTCGGTTCGCTCCCAGGCGCCTCGGTTCATCTGCGCCACTTGGGGCAAGATATTGGTCATGTAGTTCGATTGCCGGAGGGCCTCTTCGGAACCGTCAAGATGGTTGGCCGGCACTTGATGGCCCCGGTCGTAGCCGTGACCATAAGCGGCGGCGCTGAACTGCTGGCATTCTTTGGGGACAGCCGGATCGAGCGTAAAGTCTTTCGCGCGCGGTAGATCACCGCTGTCTTTGCTCGCGATGTACTCGAAGCGAACCGGGCCGCGCTGCTGGCAGTCGAGCCAGACCGTAAAACCCTGATAGTCAAGCTTCAACAGGTCGCGGGCGATCGTGGGCGCTTCGGTCGGACTGACGGCGCTGGATTCGGCAGGACTGGATGCCGATGGCGACAAGATCGGTTCGCTGACCGCCGGTGCCGGTGCGGTGGCGGGCTTGGCCCGCTCAGGATGGCAATGATATTCGCCGGTCTTGCGCTCGGTGTGGCAGCCTTCGGCGTTGACTTTGCCGGGGTGGGCCTTGCCGGACATAGGGAGCGCCGCGAGTATTGCCAGCAGAAGTAAAGCGTGAGCGGTAAGTCGGTCCGTCATGGCGGCAGCTCCTGGTCTAAGTTATCGGCAATGAACAATCGGCAGTTCCCGCCAAGACGTGGTGTATCGTGGCGACAAGCAGTGTGCTCTAGGTTTCCAGTTCTGGTCGATCCAGGCGGCGGCCACCGCAATGCCTTTAGGGTAGCGCCGATTGATGGCGTCGACGGTTTGCATCACGCGTCCATCGGCCTTGCCCGCGCCGGCCCGATCGTCAAACAGGTCCAATTGATTTGGCGCTAACGCGGGTGAAATGTCGCCGAGTTGCACGCCGCACTTGTAGTAGCCAAAACCTGAATGGTAGACGCTGGACAGCAAGCTTTCAACCGTAGCCAGTATCACCCGAGTGTCGCTAGCGGGAAAGACCAGGCAGCGGCTGGCCTGACGTTGATACTGCGGTTCGTGCAGGGCAAAGCCGTTGGTGCGGATAAACACCGACACTTGACCAGCAACCGATTGTTGTTGGCGCAGTTTCTCACAGGCTCGGCTAGTGAACTCGGCCATCGCAGCGTGCAACTCGGCATAAGAAGTCAACCGCCTGCCGAAGGTGCGTGAGCAAACAATTTGCTGCTTGGCGGGCGCCACAGTCTCCAGATCCAGACAACTGATACCATTCAATTCCATAATGGTTCTGGCCATGACGATGCTGAAACGTTGCTGCATTTTCTGCGGCGATTGCCGGGCGAAATCCCAAACCGTCCGAATGCCTAGACCATTGAGTTGCTGGGCGAGCTGCCGACCGATGCCCCACACCTCATCGACCGGCACGATCTTCATCAGCTTTTCGCGTCGGTCCGGATCGGACAGATTCACGACGCCACCGGTTTTCGGCCATTTCTTCGCGGCGAAATTGGCCAACTTCGCCAGGGTCTTGGTGGGTCCCAGGCCGACACAGACTGGAATGCCGACCTGACGCTGTACCGAGCGCTTGATCTGTTGGGCGTAAGCGATCGGGTCATGACGGCCGGGATACAGGTCGGTGAAGTCCAGAAAGGCCTCGTCAATCTACACTTCCAGTGTCGGCGAGTGGGTTTCCAGCACTGACATCACCCGCGCTGACAGATCGGCATACAGGCTATAATTGGAGGAGCACAGTTGAATCCGATGCCGATCAATCAGTTCGCGCACTTGAAATACCGGCACGCCCATCTTGATACCCAAGGCTTTGACTTCATGGCTGCGCGCGACAATGCAGCCGTCGTTGTTGCTGAGTACCGCCACCGGCCGCCCAAGCAAATCGGGCCGAAATACCCGCTCGCAGGAGACATAGAAATTATTGCAATCGACCAGGGCGATCAGTTTTGAGCGGTTCGCCGCTGTCATCTCAAACTGGATGAATGACGCTGGTGACTACCCCCCAAATCACCAGCTCCAGTTCGTCCGACAGGATTAAATCGGGGTAATCCGGATTCTCGGCGCGCAACCGCCAGTGTTCTTGTTCGAAAACCAGACGTTTAACCGTCAGCTCGCCGTTCAACGCGCAGATCACAATCTTGCCCGACACCGCCTCCACGGAGCGATCCACTACCAGAATATCATTGGGATGAATGCCGGCACCGAGCATCGAGTCGCCTTGAGCCCGCACAAAGAAGGTCGCCGCCGGTTTTTGGATCAGCAACTCGTTCAGATCGAGGGTTTTATCGACGTAATCGGCCGCCGGCGACGGGAAGCCCGCCGATACCTTGCCGGCGAACAGCGGCAAGCGTAGCGCCGACAACCATCTATTGGGTCGAAAGAATCCCACCGGTGCCGCCGAGATTGGATCAGCGGCGATAGCGGGCTTGAATGGAACTGACGGATGGGACATCATGGCAAGTTGACGGAGACAAGGGGCGGATAGTCTACCGTCGAAACCGGAATTGTTCTATATTTGTTCTCATCTTGTTTCAGAGCCTATTCCCATGTGTGGCCGTTACAGCTTGACCGCAACAAGCGAAGCACTAGCCGAGCATTTCCAGGTGCTGAAGTCGATTCGCACGCAACCCCGTTACAACATTCCGCCCGGCCAGAAAATTCTGAATATCGTCGAGCGCGCCGACGGTACGCGCAAAGCCGTGAATTTGTGGTGGGGTTTGGTACCGCCTTGGGCCAAGGATCGCAAGATCGGCTGGAAATTGAGCAACGCCCGCCGGGAGACCCTCACTGAAAAGCCGGCCTTTCGGGAAGCCGTAAAACACCAACGGTGTTTGATTCCCGCCGATGGCTATTATGAATGGCAAAAGCGAGCTGACGGCATGCAAGCTTTTCACATACATCGCGCAGATCGCGGCTTGTTCGCCTTTGCCGGGCTGTGGGAGCAGTGGCAATCAGGTCCGGAGGCTTTGTATTCCTGCACCATCATTACCACCGCCGCCAACGTCCGGATGCAAACCGTTCACGAACGCATGCCGGTGATTATTCCGCCCGATCAATATCATGCCTGGTTGGACAAAGCCGCCGGAGCCGACACGGTATTGTCGTTACTCGAAAACGATGCTTATGCCGACATCACCCTGACAGCGGTCAGCGATTGGGTCAATAAACCCCAGCATGATGATGCAAAATGTATTGAACCTTCTGCTGAACAAAATGCGAACCATTAGCCTGGAAGTAATCACTGAATTTTCTGGCTACAATGGTCTCGTGTAATCTAAACTTAGGCTGATTTAATTGATATCAAAATCTAGGTTGAAAATTAATCAAAGGTTCCCTAACACCAATACTACACGATTTACGAATACACAAAAAACATAAATAATGCCACTGAGTATAATTCAAACATGATTGGAATATAGCTTAATGGATAAGGCCACCCAGGAAAATGCGGAAATATTAAACACAAGATCAACGTTTCTGCTATTAACGTAACATAGCCAAAAATAAAACACCTACCACATCTCTCATCATACCAAACGGACAGAATAAACATCTCACAGATTAAAACCAAATACCCAAGCAGACAGGGCCACGCTGATAAAT
>NZ_JBYMAP010000085.1:0-16775 GCF_057766305.1 Methylomonas sp. BG-2
TTAGTGGGGATAGCGTGGTAGCCACCATTTTCGTCAGCGACGCCACCCAGTTCGTTATAGAATAATTCACCGAATTGTGTGTCGGTTTGGTTGTACCCCCATTGCGGATTCGTGCCTGCACTTGGCAAGGTCCATTGGCTGGAACCAGCGTAGTTGATGGTGTTGAGGTATTTAGTAAACGCCTGGGCGCCGAACCAGCTGACTAGACCGTTGGCACCGAAGTCGACTGAGCTAATAAGGGTATGATGGCCACTGTCCGCCGGGGTGTCATAATAATTAGGTGTGTCAGTAACGGACCCTATGGTGCTGATGATGGTGCTGACTAGATTAGGGTTGCTGGCTTCCAGGGTGCCCAGCAGATTGCCATCGGCCGTCCAGGTAATGTTGCTGACGTTACTGTACACGACCGCTTTACCGTCTGACGTGTATGGGGTTAAGGTAGCCTCGGCATTGAGGGAGGTTAAGCTGAAAAGCAGGCCGGCCGCTAGTAGTAGGGGTTGGTTAAAATGCATATCTATTCTCCATGTCTTAAAGCTAAAGATATTGACAACGATTTGACGCCTTGGATTTTGTATTAACCTTTTGCCTTTGCGTACAATTTAACGTCAAACCTTTGGGGCTAGGGCGTAAGAGCTTTTAGCAGCGAACTTCTTTAGGCGAGAGCTTTTACTCGAACTTGTAAAATGAATCAAGTTTTACGTTAGCCAAATATTTCAGGTGGCCCGGTAACCGGTTGGCAGGGTAACTCCGATAATCTATTAGAACTAGTACAAAACTCAAGGTGAATGTCAACTTTAAGCCTGATCTTTGCCGATGGGGTTACGGCTAGTTAATGGCGGGTTTTGGCCGAAACTGTGAATTCGCCGAGTTCAGTAAGCCTATCCCGATAGCTGACGTTCAAATTTTAGGGTTTCGATGAAACCAAATTCTAAGTGTTATAGGAACTATACAACTCTCCGGCATTCAGAATCTGCATGAGCATGTTGCATCTGACTGGATATCAAGAGACAAAATTTCTGGGGTTCCGGCTTACATCCCCAATAAGCTAAAAGTTATCCGGCCACAATCTTGCGCCGTGAAATACATCCAATATTTGAATTTGTTGTTCTTTTAAGTGATAGGGCAATATGTATTGTGTGCCGACAACCACTAACTCCCTTGTTCCATCAATGCGGCCAGCGCGGCCTAGCTGTGGGTTGTCTTGCAGCAAGACAGCGTGTTCTTTGATTTCAGCTAATAGTCTGCGGGCTGAGTTGGGATTTTCTTCGGCGATAAATGTAAATATCTCGCGTAAGTCCTGTCGGGCGGGTTCGATCCAAACGAGTTTCACACCCTACCCTTGGATTTTTGTTCGATCAGTTCTTCCATTTCACGCATGACATCGTCATGATCGACCAATTCACCACGGTCGGCGGCCGCTATACCTTGGGTGATTTTCTCGACCTGCCAAGCATGGGTTTTCAAGTATTCCCGTAAAGCTTGATTCACTAGGTAATTGCGTGATCGATCTAATGCCCCGGCAATAAAATCGAGTTGATGCACGATGTCTGATTCAGCCCTTACGGTAAATGCTTCGGTTGCCATGGTTGCCGCTCCGGTTAACGGTGGTTCATTTGTAATCATATCGCATAACTTAACGTACTGCCGGAATTGATTGATACAAGATAAGCATTTATACGGGTATAAATATCACCATGTCCGACGCCAATCCGCGCCGATTGTTAGGCGCGTTCATTCGTACCCATCGGGAACACTTGCCGACACCGGCTAAATCGGTCGGTAGACGGCGTACGCCGGGCTGGCGTCGCGAAGAGTTGGCCGATGCCGCCGGGGTGAGCGTGACCTGGTTGACTTGGTTGGAACAAGGGCGCGAGGTACAAGCCTCGGTGACAACCTTGACGCGCTTGGCGCAAGCACTGTGTTTATCGCCCGCCGAACGCGCGTCGCTATTCGACTTGGCCGGCAGGCGCGATCCCGACACGACAGCGGAAGTGCCTATGGATTTGTTGCCGCAACTATTGGAGTTGCCCGGCCAGTTCAACGGCCCTGCCTATCTAATCGACCGGATATGGACTGCGCGGGCTTGGAATCGCCAAGCCGGCGAACTGTTCGTCGATTGGCTGGGCGTTGACTCCAGCGAAAGTAATCTGCTGAACTACGTGTTTCTCAACGCAGGTGCCCAACAATTTATCGTTGATTGGCCCGATCGCGCGCAAAGGCTGGTGGCGGAGTTTCGCGCCGACTATCACCGCCGGCCGCTTGACGGCGATCTGCAACAATTGGTCGAACAGCTGTTACCGCAAAGTCCTGCGTTCGCACTGTATTGGCAGCAACAAACCGTGCTTCATCGCGAAGGCGGCGAGCGTCGTTTTAATCATGCTCAACGCGGCATCCTGAGTTATCGCCAGACTACCTTGATCGTTGCCATGCAGCCGGATTGCAAACTGGTCTGCTTGGTACCGAACGAATGAGGTTTAGTGTTCAGCCCATCCATAGCCGGTTTAAAAATCCGGCCAGCAACACCGAAAAACCGCCAATTTCAGCGGCGGCCAGGATATTCGAGATTTGGTAATCTTTATTTCTATCGGCCGAGTCACTCATGGCGTTATTGCTAAGGGTGGTTTTGGTGCTAGGGGCGTGATCGTTCCGAACTCATTACTGACAAAGTTTGTCTTCGCGTAGGCTAAAGGCCGCGCTGTTAAAACGTTTGACTACCATCGGATCGCCCAATACTATCCAACTACCAAAGCAGCACTGGTAAAAGGCTCAAAGCTCCATCCACAGGGGCTTGAAATTTTGCCGACCGATTAATCGATGATCACCCCCTTCAAGGATCAGATGAAAACCTATTGGACTTGTTTAAGCGCGATATTGCTTTTGCTCAGCGGTTGCACGGGTTCGCCGCCGTTAAAACCGGATGCAGCTCAACGCGGCGATTACAGGTACCTCAAGGCACATCTGTCCTGGCTGATCGAGCAGGAAATGTCCGAACAGAATGTGAAGGGATTGAGCATCGCCGTGGTGGATGACCAGAAGATCGTCTGGTCGCAAGGTTTTGGCTATGCCGATCAAGCCAGACAGATTGCCGCGACCCCGGAAACGGTTTATCGAACCGGCTCCATCTCCAAGCTTTTCACCGAAACGCTGGTCATGCAACTGGCCGAGCAAGGAAAGCTGGATATTGATCGGCCTTTGCAAACCTATCTGCCAAATTTTGCGATCAAAAGCCGCTTCCCGGATGCCGGGCCGATTACACCGCGCAATATCATGACCCATCTTTCCGGCTTGCCGGGCGATAGAGGGAATGGCATGTGGACCAGGAGTCCAGCGCCGTTCAGTCAACTGGTTGACCCCCTAAAAGACGAATATGTCGCCTATCCGCCCAATCGCATCTGGGCTTATTCGAACCTGGGCATCACCTTGTTAGGGGCGATGCTGGAACGGCTTACCGGCCAGGATTTCAGCAGTTACGCCAACCGGCAGCTGTTAAAACCGCTCGGTATGACGAATGCGGCATTTTCGCAGGGTCTCGAGGTAGCACTGGCCTCGAAAGCCTATAAGAATGATCAGGAAAAGACCGAAGTGGCACTGCGCGATATTCCGGCCGGGGGCTTGAACGCGAATGTCTTGGATTTGAGCCGTTTTATCGCGATGGTGTTGGCGGACGGAAAAGCTAATGGCCGGCCCATATTAAAACCGGAAACCCTGCATGAAATGCTGTGCCAGCAAAACCGGGACGTGGCGCTGGATGTGGGTACCAAAACCGGTTTGGGTTGGTTCTTGACCAGCAAGCCGGGTATCGGCGAAGTGGCGGCACACGGTGGAGCTACACTTTTTCATCGCAGCCTGCTGACGGTGCTGCCGGAACACAGGTTGGGCGTGGTCGTGTTGGCGAATTCCCCGCCCAACGGCGACTTGATCGACAAAGTCACCGATAAGGCGCTAAAACTGGCGGTTGCGATAAAAACCGGCCAGCCTCTGCCGGAGGACACCGAAACACCTGAAATCGAAACCCGTGGGCTAACCGCGCAGGAGCAGCAATTGGCAGCCGGGCAATACGCAACCGCGCTCGGCTACATCCAGCTAACCGCGGACGGCGATATCCTGTCCACCGAACTGAACGGTAACAGCATGGATTTGGTTGGCAGGGACGACGGCCAATTCGGCATTCGCTACAAACTGCTGGGTTTGATTCCGCTACAACCCAAGCAACTGGCTGAAGTGGGCGTGTCGGTGCGCCATGTCGACGGTCATGATCTGGCGCTGGACCACTGGCATGGACAAACCTTTGTGTTAGGCGAGAAAATCCAACCCGTACCTATCCCGGAATCCATGCGTAGCCGCCAGGGAGAATACGAGATTGTGAATCTTGCCGAAGGCGAGGCGATGGTCCCGGAAAAATGCGCGCTACGCGAACGGGACGGTTTTTTGATGCTGGAATATTCCATCCCCGCTTTCGAGACGAATAATCTGGTATTCCCCATTGCACCGGTATCGGAAAATGCCGCCGTTATTCTCGGGCTGGGGCGCGGCATGCAGGAAACCGTGCGGCTGGAGACGATCGATGGGCAAGATTTTGTGGCCTATTCCGGGTATTTATTACGGAAGAAATGAGCAAAACCTTCAGGATGAACAATCTCCTATGGCGTTGGCATTTCACTCGCTTGAACGTATTGTCAATGCGTAAGCTTTGCGATTACCGTAGGCCGCCAGTCAAAACGGGTTTTATGAATGATCACAATCTTGCAACCATCCATCAAGAGGTATTCCGATGGGAGAATTCATCGCCTATCTGCCGGAAGTGTTCGAACTATTCGGCACCATTCACTCCCGCAAAATGTTCGGGGGCTATGGGGTTTACCACGATGGCTTTATGTTTGCCATGGTGGCCGACGAGACCCATTATCTCAAGGCGGGTGCTAAAAATGCAAAGTTTTTCGAGGAACAGGGGCTTGCGCCATTTGCCTATCAGCGGGAAGGCAAGATGGCGAAAACGTCGTATTACCCGGCACCGGCTGAGTTTATGGAAGACCGCGAGCAGGCAGCTATCTGGGCGTGCCGCTCGTATGATGCCGCACGACGAGTTCAACGTAACCAGCGTAAAGCCAACGCGTCGACGGCCAAAAAGGCGAATTGCAAAACGTGAAGGTGCCTGTAACCGCTTATTCTAACACGCTGGCCGACCGGCACCCACTCAGTAAACGAATGAAGACTTATATCGCATTGTTTAGAGGCATCAATGTTGGCGGGAAGCATATTCTGCCGATGTCGGCATTGGTTGCCATTTTCGAAAGCCTTGGCCTCCGCGACGTCAAAACCTATATCCAAAGTGGCAATGCGGTGTTTCGTAGCCATGCGGAAGACGTTGGGCCACTTTCCACGCGGATTGTGGAGGAAATAAACAAACGCCACGGTTTCGAGCCGCAGTTATTATTACTGGAGTTGGCGGAACTGGAACACGCCGTGCGAGCCAATCCGTTTCCCGATACAGAAAGCCAACCTAATACCTTACACCTGAGTTTTCTGCTGTCCGCACCTGCCAACCCCGATCTTAATGCGCTGGCCGTCATCAAGAAAGACAGCGAACGGTTTGGTTTGATCGATCGGGTTTTCTACCTGCATGCGCCGGAAGGTATCGGTCGCTCGAAACTGGCAGCCCAGGCCGAAAAGCAGCTAGGCGTAGCAATGACGTGCCGCAATTGGCGGACGGTTTGCAAGATCATGGAATTGGCGAAAGCATGACCCCGCCTAACGCTGCTGATTAATAAACCTCGTGCGAATAGATTCGCCGCAACGAATCCCTCCATGTACATACCAACTTGGTTCGGCTGATTTGGCCTTTGGTCCTCGCTGACTAGCCTTGGTTCTCACGGAATACGATGTCCTAAATTGCGGCTTTTATGTCATTTCGGAATCAAGGCGAAATAGTCATCATGTGTATGGGCGACGAGCCCCGAAATTCCTAACATTTTTGGAGAACAAATGATGCAAAAGTCCCTTTCCCAGCCACTTCCTTCCTATCAACGCTTCGAACAAGCCATATCCCCTCCGGGCACCCGGCCATTTCGAGTCGGTGTCGTGATTGGGCCGGGATTCCTGCCGATGGACATGGTCGGGATTCAGGCGGTTTTCGGCTTCTGTCCGGGTGCCGAAATCCATTTGCTGTGGAAATCGCTAGATCTGGTGGAAGGCTTTCCGGCTTGGTGGACCAAACCGACCACCACGTTTTCAGACTGTCCGGGAAATCTGGATGTGCTGGCCGTGCCAATGCTGGCGCCGGAGACCACGAACGATCCCGAGGTCATCGCCTTCGTCGCCAAACAAGGCCGCCAAGCTAAATACGTGATTGGCGTTTGTAATGGCGTGGTTTTGTTGGGGGCGGCCGGCCTTTTGCAAGGCAAACGCGTGACGACCAGCCTCAATTCCTTACCTCTGCTGAATAAACTGGGTGCGTCGGAAGTCGTGACTACCGGTGGTAGTGTCGTGGTGGATGGTAATCTTTATACCGCCAGACCTAGCATCGGCAGTTTCGAAGCCGCGTTGATGGTGGCGGATGTCGCTTTGGGGCGCGAATTCGCTGAATTGGCCAATCTGGTCGTCGAATACGACCCGCATCCGCCGCTTGGACCGGGAACGGTCGAGAATGCCGGCAAGGCAATCGCCGGGAAATATTCGAGTTTGATCGCCGATATGATTCAGGAGTATAGCCGAGGCGCAATCGCGGCTTATACCGGTCAGGCTCAAGGCTGACACTCGCCAAAATGGACAGTGCCGTTGCCGTTATTATCCATGCGGCACTGTTCACTGCATTCCAGCGTAAGCCTTTGATATTAGAAACAGGTAAGTTAGTCGCGGCTTAACTTAATGAAGCGAAAAATTATTTTCTTTGTCTATCCGGAATTCGAATTGCTCGATTTAAGCGGGCCGTGCTCGGCATTTAACTTGGTCAACGAACTTTACGGCGGGCGTTACGAATTTAGCGTGGTGTCCGCGACGGGTGGCGCGATCAAAGACCGGGCCGGTTTAAGTATGGCTAGCGAGAAATTCGCCGAAGTGGGCGACCATGAGACCATCGTGACTGTAGGCGGTCCGACGGCACATGTCTACGATTTGAATGCCGCGACCAAGGCCTTTTTTTGGGAAAGCGCCCGGCGGGGCAATCGCGTCGTCAGCGTTTGCACCGGTGCGTTTCTTCTCGCCGCTGCCGGGTTGCTGGATGGCCGCAGAGCAACCACTCACTGGCGTTATGCGGGGCTATTGCAATCGCGATACCCAAAAGTGCTGGTCGATATCGACCGAATTTATGTTAAAGAGGGCAATATTTGGACGGCGGCCGGATTGACCGCCGGCATAGACCTGGCGTTGATGCTGATCGAGGAGGACTTCGGTTCCTCGGTTGCCAAAGGCGTTGCCAAGGACATGGTGGTTTACCATCGCCGTCTGGGCGGGCAATCGCAATTTTCGGCCATCTTGGACATTACTCCAACGTCCGGTCGGGTTAGAGACGTGCTTTGCTATGCCCGCGAGCATTTGCGCGAATCCTTATCCGTTGAGCGTCTTGCAGAAGTGGCTTGCATCAGTCCGCGCCAATTTAGCCGGACTTTTTTTAATGCCACCGGCATGACGCCGGCGAAAGCCATCGAGCGGCTTAGATTGGATGTCGCTCGGCCCAGAATTGAAGAAACGCTAGAGCCGCTCGAACAAATCGCCAGGGATGTGGGTTTGGGGTCAGCGGAAAAGATGGGCCGCAGTTGTCTGAATGTATTCGGACGGACTTCGCAAGAATTACGACGTGCCGCCCGTAAATCGCTTGGCGGGTAGTCGCCCGGCTTCGGCTATTGGCAGTGGCTTTTCAATTCCTCGTAAAATGCGTCATCCAAGCCGCTAGCGCTATCAGTACATAGCACCGAGAAAACCGATCCTGGTCAATGAAAAACTCAGCGCAGCCTAGAGCGGAAAGTGCGGTTCGACCGGATTTGTCGCAACGGCCTTGGGTGTCTGGCCTCTTAGTAAAACGCCGGCTGATTGAAAAATGCGCCAAAGCCACAGGCCACGAACAACCAATACGGCGGGCTTTTAGAGTCGTGAGAATTCAAATTAACAAGTTGTTCCGACTGTCGCCGGTCTTGCCGACGGCTGGTATCCGCTATCAGTCCAAAATCTCGGGGCGATGAAAGTTCTAAAAATGCCCTAAAATTTTGATCTAACAAAAGGAGTTGACAGACGCTTCCTAATTTTCGTTTTTGTTACATAAACGGTCATGTTTGCCGAATTCGCGCCGCTTCCTGCAAATCTGCTATCAGCTGCTGCGGCTCTTCTTGATAACGGCGCATGAGATCCGGTGGGGCTGCCGTATGTTTGTCGTAAATGACGCTCCAGCGGCTAATCTCGAGTAGCACAGGGACCAGATCGAGTGCTTTGTCCGTTAGCTCATAAAACACTTGGCGCTTGTCTTCGGACTTGTGTTTGCGGATAACGAGTCCGTCCGCTTCCATTTTCTTCAGTCGCGAAGCCAGAATGTTAGTTGCGATTCCTTCTTTCGAAGTTATGAGCTCTCGGTAGTGCCGTTTGCCGCTTAGCATCAGATCGCGGAGTATGATTAGCGTCCATCGGTCTCCAAACACTTCGAGGGCATAATCGATTGGACATCTATTTCCGAGCTTGGATTCGGACATTCGGTTTATTTACTTGCATTTTACAATTGAAACAGGATAATTAGTTGCATAATGCAAGTATATCAACCTGGGCTTATTCCGCAAACCACGTTCATCAGGAAATCGTATATGTCGCCAATAAATTCTACTGCCACCAATATCTCGTTGCTGCGGATTTACACAGCTCCTTGCATCATTGTCGGCTCGGTCGTAGCTTGGTTATTCTGGCTATTAGCCGGTGAACATCACTCTGTGCGACCGGAGTTGCTTGTTTCTCCCATGGCTGCGCTCTTTACGCTGACGGCTTTGGTATGGCTGATCATGGTCGTCGCACGCAATGTTGCCGTTATTCGAGGGCATGCATCGCTCGGATATTTCGTGGATTACAAGTCGGATATCCCGGCCGACGATCGATTTGAACGTCCCGCTCGAACCTTCAATAATCTGATGCAAGTGCCACCGCTTTTTTATGTGATTTGTCTATTGATGTTGGTAGGGAAAGAAGCTGACAACGTTCAAATCGCTCTTGCCTGGGCTTTTGTTGTACTCAGGTATGCCCATGCATTTATTTATATGGCGGTAAACTGGGTGCCGTATCGCTTCGCGACTTGGGCGCCAAGCTGCATCATTCTGAGCACTCTTTGGTTTCGCTTTGTGACGGTGGTTGGATTTGGCTAAGCTTGGATGGAATCCGGACGATCAGACGAATACCATTGAATTTAAGAACGCTTTTGCCGGGTGAGCAACGCCTGCTGAACGGCCATTGCAATTTCATTGGCGATTTTTTCGTCTGTAACCGCGCGAGCTAAGGTTACACCGCCAATCAACATCGCAAAGTTAGCCCAAGCCTTATCAACCGCCGCCTGATCGCCTGTTTCCCGTGTTCCATCCGCTGCTAGTTTGACGATCT
This sequence comes from Methylomonas sp. BG-2, assembly GCF_057766305.1. NCBI lineage: Bacteria > Pseudomonadati > Pseudomonadota > Gammaproteobacteria > Methylococcales > Methylococcaceae > Methylomonas > Methylomonas sp. BG-2. Next base: position 9,565 of record NZ_JBYMAP010000085.1, read on the forward strand.
CCAGCAACTCCAATTCAAATGCAGCGCGTATCGCTTCCTCGGAACGGCATACTTCCGGTGTTACACTTTGGAGTATGCAGCTATCGCCCAGATCGCAGGTGCGTTTTGGCCCCATGTAAAACTTTGCAAATTCTTCCCACCAGTTTTCGCCGTGCTGTTGTTTGAAAAAGCCAATACCTGATTTTAAATCCTTCATTCCGGCAATGATTACAGCTTTGAAAGCCTCTGCTTTGGAGCTGAAGTGCCCGTAGAAAGCCCCTGAGGTCACGCCGGCTTCCTTGGCCAAACCATCGACGCCAATGCCGCTGTAACCGCCTTTTCGAAAGCAACGTCCAGCAGCCTCAATAATGCGCTGGCAGGTTTGTTGTTTTTGGTCTTCTGTATATCTCACGCTGGTGTATCCAATACTATTTTGGCTTGACATTGTATCAAATCGTTGGAATCGGCATGGTTGATAGGATAACGATCGTTATCTATTATTAGATAGCGGTCGTTATCCAATGCCCGCCAATTAGCTTTCGCTATGTGTAACCCCCACACTACAGGAAACCGATATGCCGCTTACTCTTACGCTCACAGAAGGTGTATTACCCGCAGGAACTGAAAAACTGGCTTTTCGCCGAATTTGCGATTCAATGTTGAAATGGCACGGGCTCTCCGGTAATCAGGTGATGACGCCTAATGTGGTCGGCGCCATCCATCTGCTACCCAAACAGCAAACCTATGCGGGACTGGAAGAAACCGAGGTCGCCTTCATCGAATGGAAGGTGCCCTCATTTGCATTCAATACCAGAGAAATTCAACAGGGACATATCGAAGAGGCCACCGGAATTATTCACGAGTTATCGGGCGGCAATCTGCCTAAGCAACAAATATGGGCTAACATCGTTCATGCTGTTGATGGTGCCTGGGGAATTGCCGGGCAGGCGATGACGAATGACCAACTAGGTGAGGCACTTTCTGCAGGTTAGGATTTGATTGAGTCGCGGGTCGATCTCCAGCGGCCCGCGAAGCAGTAAATATCTTGCCTCACTAAAATCGCTCATCATGGATGTTAAATGGCTGATATGGGGTCCTATACCAATCAGCCTGACCGGCAAAGCTGTTAAAACATCTCGTTACACTCTAATAAGCGCCTAGCAAAAAGTTAGCGTGTATTTTGAGCCAAATCCACGGCCAATTTCATCAATGGCCAGCTCCAGTTCATCCGGCGCATATGTTTTGAAAGGTAGCCATTCATATTTCATCTTATGCCACAGCAATTCGATTCGGTTCAACTCAGGACTGTAGGGAGGCAGAAAATAAAATCGCATGCCTTTCTCTTCCAATAAATCCCAATAAGGTTTCAGCTTTTTGGCCGTATGAATGGATGCATTGTCCAAAATCACCACCATCGGCTTGCTGACGCGTTCGATCAGCGCCATTAGAAAACCAAAGAACCACAGGCCATTTACGCTCTGCCAAAGTGGGGTCAACAGTATTCGAAGAACTCTTCGACAATGACGAAAAGTTTTTAGGTTATGTTTTATCGGAAGGGCAAGCGCTATTACTTGGCCACGAAATGAACGAGCGTTATGGCTGGAATGCCTCCTACCCTTTATTACAGCCGTGCGGAATATGCCAGGACGCGGTCGGCCTGTCGTGTTTGGCGTAGGCGGCGACCGGGAGGGTTTCGCCGACCAACTGCTCTAAATTGCCGACCGAAATCAAGTATTGATCCAAGTTGCTCTTGGTAGCCGATGGGCTATTCGGCACCACCCAAGCAACGACTCGTTGATCTTGATCGCTGCCACGGATAATCACTTTCCAAAAGGCGTCCGGCGTTTTGACGCCGTGTGATCTCAAAAAATAGTCGTCGGCGGGGTTATTCCCCCAAATCACGCCGCCAATGACGTGCAGGTCTTCGAGGTCGCGGTAACACAGGTGAGTCGGCACAGTGGTGACATAAGCAAAAACCTTTGAAAAGCGCCGAGTTTTGCAGGAATGAAGATTGTCACCAGTCCCGATAGTTAATGTGGTCATAAAGCCTCCAAAATGTCATCAAAAGCAACCATCAGGCTAACTGCGCAAAGATTTGATGCTACACATTCAGCATTAGCTCCGCCATACCATCCAGCTTACCCTTGACCTGTTTCCAGTCCGGCATTTGCAGGCTCAATAATCGATAAAACTCCGGACTGTGATTGTGCTCCTTCAGATGGCAAAGCTCGTGAATTATGACGTAATCGATGCACTCTCTGGGCGCCTTAACCAAATGCGGGTTCAGTAAGATATGCCCATGTGGCGAGCAGCTTCCCCATTGCTTTTGCATGGTCAAAAGCTTAATCGTCGGTAGCGACTCATTCAGCCATAACACACCAGGTGCCAAAGCTTGCAACCGACGATGAAAAACTTGATGGGCGTGGGATGCGTACCAGTCTTTCAATAACTGACTGATTTTTTCCGTGGAACGGTCAGCCGTGACAACCTGTAATTGCCCGCGCAACAGTTTGACGGTTGGTCGATGGCTGTTGGTTAAATCCAGCACTTTTAGCGGGTAGCGCTTCCCTAAGTAGAAATGGCTTTCGCCACTAATGTATTGCCTGGGCAGCACTTCAGCTTGCGCTTCCCGGATACGAGATAGATTCTGCAATAACCAGCGCGCACGTTTCTGCACAGCTTGCTTGATTTTGAGCAGTTCGACACCAGCAGGCGCATCGACCTGAACAATACCATCCGGATGGACATGAATGGCTATTTTGGTCGTTTTACTGGTCCGAAAAGTAACTTGGTAGTTTATTTCCTCGTCACCATAGCGAATGGATTGTTTGGTCATCGTTCTTTGGACAAACCGACTCGGGTGATTTGCACGATATGCTCAATAACTTCCTTGGCCTTATCCATGCCGATTAACTTGAACAAGCGCGGCAACAAACCTTTACGGATTTCAGCTTCAATGTTTTGCGGATTGACGGAATTTTCCGCGACCGCCTTGTCGACCAGTTCATCAATAGCAAAAGCCTGTTCGACATAGCTTTGCCTGTCCGTTTCGGATAAAGAGTTGAACGAGTCTTCACCGAACACCAATTTGAATACCCCAAAGTACGCTTTGGCATGCGGATTGGACGCCAATGGATCCGGCGTATCCGGCACCTCGCGCTCGGCCAGTTTTTCTTCCAAATCCTTAAACAGCATGTACTGTTTGAACGGATGCTCGAACATGGCCTCAGCATCACGAATAGCCTGGTCCAGAAGTTCCGAAAACACTTTTTGCGCGTAAGGATCGTCTTGTAAATCCTGCTCGATGGTTTTCTTCAGTCGAGTGCGAATAATGTCGGTTTCGTTGCGGGTTTTTTCATCGGTCCAATCTTCGGGTTTTTGCTTACCCAGTTCATTGACGATGAATACGCCTTCCGGCTCGCGAATGCCTTCACCGACCACATGCTTATCGATCAGCTTTTTGATGCGCGCCGCGTAGTCGGAATAATCAATGGTCTCCCCGGCATCCTGGCGGGCAATTTGCCGTAGCTGGCTGAAAAACCGAACATCGCGCTTATAAGTGCGAATATCATCTTCGGAAAAGCTGCGGTCTTCGTAAAAACTGCTCGAACCCAGCGCTATTTCCAGACACAGACTAAACGCTGTCAAAGCCTCGTAAAAATCTTCCCGCACCTTTTGTTTGGCATCGTAACTGTCGCCGGCGTCGTCGGTCTGGTAATGCGGAATCAACACCTGGCGAAACTGCTCCAGGTCGGCGCGATTTTTAATGTCTTTGAATATCGCCCATAACGTGTCGTGCAAAACGGGCAGTTTTTTATATTCGGTGTTCACCTGCCGATACAAACCGATCAGATCATCGATGTCGTAACCATCTTGAGTGCGTTCGGCCAAATTTTGATAGGCCTCCAGGGTCGTATCCAACTCTTTCAATATCCCCCGGTAATCGATCAGCAAGCCAAACTTCTTTAATTCATGCAGTCGATTGACGCGGGCGATGGCCTGAATCAGGTTGTGCTGTTTCAGCGGTTTGTCGATATACAACACTGCGTTGCGGGGCTCGTCGAACCCCGTCAGCAGCTTATCTACCACAATCAGGATTTGCGGATCGTCTTCGTCGGCGAATCGACGGATCACTTCCTTGGTATAGGTCTCTTCGCTTTGGTTGCCGACATGTACCTGCCACCATTGCTGCACTTCCGGTAATTGGCTTTCGTCCACTGCCTCGTGACCTTCACGGGTGTCGGGCGGTGACATGATGATAGCGCTGGTCACCAAGCCGGTTTCATCGAGATATTTCTTATAGCGGATTGCCGATAGCTTGCTATCAGTCGCCAATTGCGCTTTCAAACCATCGGCCACGTTCTTGACGAAATGGTCGGCAATATCGTGCGCGATCAGTTCGATGCGACTTTCGGATTGGTAGATTTGGCCTTTCTGCGCGAACTTTTTTTTCAGATCGGCGCGCTGCTTGTCGGTCAAGCCTTCGGTAATACGCTCGAACCAATTATCGATGGCCTTGGCATTGGTACCCAGTTCCGGCACCCGTTCTTCGTACAGCAAGGGCGTGACCGTGCTATCTTCCACCGCACGCTGCATGGTGTAGGCATGAATGATGGGGCCGAATTTGTTGGTGGTTTTGTCGTTTTTCAGCAGCGGCGTGCCGGTAAAAGCAATGTAAGCCGCATTCGGCAAGGCCTGGCGCATACGCTCGTGGGTTTCTCCGCCATGGCTGCGATGGCCTTCATCGACCAATACGATAATGTCTGAGCTGGGGTTATGGCACTCGGGCTGCTTGGAGGCGGTCGCGAATTTATTGATGATCGAAAATAAAATCCGCTCGTTACCCTGACTGATACGCTGCGCCAAATCCTTACCCGACGTGGCCTTGGCCTTTTCAACATCCCGTGGTGAAGCCAAAGCGCCGGCATTGGCGAACACCTTGCTCAATTGCGTTTCCAGATCAATCCGGTCCGTCACCACGAAAAAACGGCAGGGTTTTAGCTGCTCATGCAGAATCAAGGCCTTGGCCATGAACACCATCGTAAACGACTTGCCGGAACCGGTGGTATGCCAAATCACGCCGCCCTGGCGGGCATCGCGGCTATTCTTGCGCGTGACCTGATCGATCAATTTCTTGATGCCAAAATACTGCTGATAGCGCGCGGCAATCTTGCCACTTTTCTTATCGAACAGAATAAAAAAGCGCATGAATTCCATTAACCTGTCTGGCTTCAACAAGCTGACAATCAGCTTGTCCTGGCCAGTCACTAACAGTTTGCCTTGCGCAGCTTGGCTATCGAAATACTGCCGCATCCAAGCCGGCCGGTGTCCAAACAACTGCGCAACCTGGCTATCCGATAACGCGGTGTTCTTGATCGCGTCAAAGATGTCGTCATTCAGCAATTCTTCCCGCCATAACGCCCAAAACTTGGCCGGTGTCCGGGTAGTCCCATACCGGCCATCCAGACCATTCACCGATAGCAATAATTGGCTGTAGGCAAACAAATGCGGAATCTCGGCGACGCCTTGATTTCTGAGGTGCTGTGAAATGCCCTCCTTGAGCATATCCTTGTGCGGATTATGCGGATCAGGTCGCTTGGCTTCGATACACACCAAGGGAATGCCATTCACGAAGCAGACGATGTCCGGCCGACGCGTGCCGGTACCGCCGGCATTCAACACCTCAAATTCGTCGGTGACCTGAAAGCAATTATTGGCCGGGTTTTCCCAATCGATGAGGGCGATGGTCGGCTGGGCTTTTTTGCCGTCGATAAATTCGGTAACGGTCAGCCCTAAGGTCAAGTGGTCATACAGCCGCTCATTGGCGGACAACAAGCCTTCGCCCAAGCAGGGTGAGGCCAACTGCCGCACAATGTCATCGATGGCATTATTAGAGAGTGGATACTCCTGGCCTTTCCAGTCAAATCGGCGTTTGCGCAGTTCAGCGATCAACACTGACCGCAACAACACTTCAGAGGTTTGTCCGCCGCGATAGGCAAGTGCTTGCGCTGGCGACAGGTACTCATAGCCCATCGCCATCAACACCAGCAAGGCCGGGATTTGCGAACTGAAGACTTCCTTGGTTTCAGGGATAACACTCATCGGATTGTATCCGTAGCACCTTGTACGATCCGCAGATAACGTTCCAAGGTGGCTTGCTCCAGGCTGGCTACCAGTTCGATAAACAGGCTGTAATCGCCGCTGGTATGCGCGGTGTCCAGGGCATCGTAATAGGCCAAGCGATTTTCCACTGGAATGATCACGGGCAAAAAGCCGCGCCGCATCAATTCAAAGTTCATCAATAACCGCGAGGTACGGCCGTTGCTGTCAACAAATGGGTGGATACCGACGAAATCGACGTGCAAGCGGGCGGCGCATTCCACCGGGTGCAACTCTCTGGAACGGCTATACCAGTCCATCAGCCCCACCATCGCGTCCGGCACCTTAATATAATCCGGCGGCAGATGCTCGGCGCCGGCGATCACCACGTTTTCCTGCCGGTATTGGCCGGCGTTGCGGTCGTCGATGTTTTTTAGCACCAGGTGGTGAATGGATTTGATTTGCCACTCGCTCAAGGCTTCCTGGTTTTGGACGATGGCCTCGACGTAATCGATGGCTTCCTTGTGATTGATCACCTCGAAATGCTCGCGCAACGGCTTGCCGCCGATGGTGATGCCTTCCAGCACCACCTTGGTTTCCTTCAAGGTTAAGGTATTACCCTCGATGGCATTGGAATGGTAAGTCCATTCCAGCACTTGCTGTTCGTGCAGGGTGCGGACGGTGTGTTCCGGCAATAGCCGCAGGCTGTCCAAGATGGACTTGAGGCGGTCGATTTCGGCGAAGCGGGCGGCAGTATTCATGATTCATCGACCTTCACGCGGCGTTTTCCGGTGAGTAGTTGTTGCACTAGAAATTTTTTCTCGCTGACAAAAGCCTCTCGCATCGCGATAAGTCCGGCAATTTCTTGATCACAAGAATGAAGAATTTTGGCAATTTGCATTTGTTCTTCTATCTCCGGAATTGTCACAGTTACTTCCTTGAAATGACGAAACTTTAGATTCCAAGTATCTGAAGTTAAACCTTGCGAGTATCTATAAAAATTATGAATAGTTCTCGGCAACTTAAATAGATATGAGATAAATAAGCCATCAACCCCATGTTTCGGAGTAATAACTGTATATGCAGGGCTTACACGCCCCTCAATCTCCGATAGCGCAGAAACTCCTTGCCAC
>NZ_JBYMAP010000086.1:0-16740 GCF_057766305.1 Methylomonas sp. BG-2
GCTATTAGGTGTTCTGGGAGTGGATAGCCTGATCAATGTTAAATAACGCAAAAAGCTAAAAAAATACGATATAAGCCACGAATATGGAGCTGAGTATGGTTGGCTTTGACCGTGCAGGGGGCCGCCGCGGCGACCGGCCAGTTTTACCGCAAGGGCTTCGCTATGAGGATTGTTTAGCCAAGCGCCAATTTTTTCCGAGGCCGATTTAAAATTTGTTCTGGGCTTTGCGAGAAGCTTGCGTTTCCGGATTAATCCGGCCTGATCCCTTGGATGCCCGCGCGGCGGGTTGGTTTAAACCGTCGCGCTGGGTTAAAATCACCGCCTTTGCCGATCCGGCCTTTACGACTGGCTTCGGTCGTTCATCGAGAATTCCTCCGTTTAATGCCCCCAATTCAGCCCGTTAAAATACGCCTGCCGTATGTTTCGGATAGTTCAGCACTCTTTGCGCCATGGGCCGATCGGCCTTGGGCGATGTTCTTGGATAGCGGTAGCCCGTCGGATTCGCAAGGCCGCTTCGATATTCTGGTTGCCGAGCCGGATGCAACCTTACAGACCTTCGGCGATGTCACCCGGATTAGTCGCGGCGGCGAAATTCGCCATAGCACCGACGATCCGTTCGACTTGTTAAAGAATGAACTGGGGGTTTATCGGGACGGTATTCAAGATTTGCCGTTTTGCGGCGGGGCGCTCGGTTACTTTGGGTACGATCTGGCCCGCCGTATCGAGCGTTTGCCGAATATGGCCCGTGATTGCGAAAACCTCCCGGAATTGGCGGTCGGGATATATCGCTGGGCTGTCGTCGTCGATCATGAATCCCAAGCCAGCTGGTTGACCGGATACGGCTTGAACGCTACGGAAATCGACGAACTGACCGAAAAACTCAGTCGGATACCGGTCCTGAAACCAGCAGCCGGCTTCGAAATTGTAAGCGAGCCGCGTTCCAATATGGCCGCGTCCGACTATGCCCGGGCGTTCGCGAAAATCAAACATTACTTAAGGGAAGGCGATTGCTACCAAATCAATTTGGCGCAACGCTTCGAGAGTGCGTGTCGAGGCGAGCCGTGGACGGCGTATCTGGCCCTGCGGCAAATCAATCCGGCGCCGTTCAGCGCCTTTTTGAACACGCCGGATGCGCAAGTGCTCAGCTCTTCTCCGGAGCGTTTCTTGCGGGTCAGCGGCGGATGCGTGGAAACCAAACCGATCAAAGGGACCCGGCCGCGCGGTAACGACGCCGACGAAGATCGGGCCCGGATGGCCGAGCTGCTTGGCAGTCCGAAAGACCGCGCCGAGAATGTGATGATTGTCGATCTGTTGCGCAACGATCTTGGTAAAAGCTGCCAAAAAGGTTCGGTCGGCGTGCCGGCATTGTTTCAGATCGAAAGCTACGCCACCGTGCATCATTTGGTCAGTACCGTGACCGGCCGGCTGGCCGAGGGTCGGCAGGCCATCGACCTGTTGCGCAGTTGCTTTCCGGGCGGATCGATTACCGGCGCCCCCAAGGTGCGGGCGATGGAAATCATTGAGGAGTTGGAGCCGCATCGGCGTGGCGTTTATTGCGGCGCGATTGGATATATCGGATTTAACGGCGACATGGATACCAATATTGCGATTCGCACTTTGGTCCACAACCGCGACTCGATACGCTTTTGGGCGGGTGGCGGCATTGTTAACGACTCGAGTATGGCGGAAGAGTATCAGGAGTGCTTCGACAAAGCGGCCGCGCTGCTGAAGGTGTTGGAGCGGTTTCGGCGATGATACGGGTCGTCAAGCTTGGGGGTAGCTTGCTGAGCGCCGGGGTGTTGCCGGCCTGCTTGGATAAGCTCGCCAACCGGGGAGAACCGTTGGTCATCGTACCGGGAGGTGGCGAGTTTGCCGATCAAGTGCGCCGGTCTCAAGCGAGCTGGGCTTTCGGCGACGTCGCCGCGCATCGCATGGCGCTGCTGGCCATGCGGCAAATGGGGTGGTTGATGCACGCGCTCAATCCGCTATTCCAGCCCGCCGATTCGGTCGCGGCGATCGCGGAATTGTTGTCCCGCAAGCGGTCGGCGATCTGGATGCCGGACTACGCCGAGTTGGACGCCGATGGCGTCGAAGCCAGTTGGGAGGTGACTTCGGACAGTCTGGCCGCTTGGCTGGCCGGCCGGTTGGGCGCCGGCGAATTGATTCTAGTCAAGTCGGCCGAAATCGCCGACGAAACCGATAGCGACCGATTAAGCGGGCAGGGCATACTGGATAAGGCGTTTGGTCGATATAGCCACGACGCCGGATGTCCAATTCGCGTCATTCACCAAGCGTCATTTATCAACGCATGATTCATTTCATCAGATCCCTACTGAACAAGCGCTTGCGCAAGGCTTATTACCAAAGCCGGGAATCGCTGTTGGGCCATCAAAAACGCGACATTGTGGTGACTCAAGTCGAACAGGCCTGCGTGGGCTTAACGGAGAGCCGCGATCAATTTGTCGACGCGCTGGACAAATTCAAAAGCATCGTCAATCTGCCGGAACATTCGTTGGAACAGCGCTACCAGCAACTCAAACGCCGTTACGATTTGTGCCGGAGCAAGGCCGACCAAGTCAGCCAGCGCGTAAAAGCGGTGGAGGAAATCAGTGAAGCCTTGTTTGCGGAATGGGAGTCGGAATTGGCGCTGTACAGCAATCGGGTTTTACGATCGCGCAGTCAGCAACAACTGAAAAAATCCCGGCAGCAATACGCGCGGCTGCTGAAATCGTTACAAAATGCGGAAAGCCGGATGCAACCGGTTCTGGCGGCGTTTCAGGATCAAGTGTTGTTCCTGAAACACAATTTGAACGCCCACGCCATTGCCGCGTTGCGGCACGAGTTCGTCGAAATGGGGGTGGATATTTCCCGGTTGATCGACGTGATGGAGAAGACGATAGGCGAGGCCAGCCAGTTCGTTGCGGTACTCGTCGAACAAAAACAACTACCGGCGCCGGCCTCGATATCCAAGCGATAATTACATCGAGTGCATTTTGTAATCCACGCGGTGAGGGTATTGTTTATCGCGCGGATCAGGGGCTTTTTTCCGGTTTTGATCGATACGTTCTTGCGAATATTGGGCAATCATCTGATCCCAGTTGGCGTATTCTTCGTATTCCTTACTGCCGGCGGCCTTGCGTTTGGCAAACAGCTCCTTGCCTTTTTCGATCAATTGCTCGGGCGTTTTGCCGTCGATCTCGTTTAAAAACTCGCCGTTATCGCGGATTTCGTCGCGCAAGGTCCAAAAAGACACTTCGAATTCTATGCGTTGGTCCAGCGGCAGTTTTTCCTTGATGTGGCTGATCGAACGGTTGACGGTTTTCATGCTGCTCCCGTTGATCTGGTTGCTTTTGTTACAACCGCTCGCCACGGCGCCCAGCAATAAAACGAAAAGAATCGATGCGATTTTCATGATGTAGCCCCCCACGGCTAAATGAACAAACCCGGATTTTGTATTTATAATGGTTCCGGTTACCCAACAAAGCTATTTACTCGGAAATTTTAACGGCACAAGCTTACCACATGCTGGAATTTATCCAACACCTCAAACAGCGCTATCAGATCGTGCTAGGTCGGATGGATAAACGAAGCCCGCGCTATCTGGATTACCAGCAACGTGCCGACCAACTGCTGTTTGCGGAAGCCTTTGTACGGAAGGGACGCCTAGTTGCCGAGTACCCGGATTTGCCGTTGCAGATCGCGGTGATCGGACCGACGCAGTCCGGTAAAAGCTCCACCGTGAACTTGTTGCTGAACAGTCATCAAGCCGGAGTCAGCCCTTTAGCGGGGTATACCGTGCAGGCCCAGGGCTTCTGTCACGCGGTGTCCGCCGAGGCCATGCCGGGTTTGCAAGCCTATTTCGGTCGTTTCGAACGGGTGGCGATGGGCGAATTGGCGCCGGGTCGCTTGGATTGTTACGCGATCGGTAGCAGCCCGCCGCGTTCGCCGTTATTGCCGCCCTGCGTTTGCTGGGACACGCCTGATTTCGATTCCATCGACGCCGCCGACTACCGCGAAGGCTTGGTGCGCGCCATCGCTTTGGCGGACGCGATCATCTTATTGGTCAGCAAGGAAAAATACGCCGATCAGTCGGTCTGGGACGTCATGAGCATCCTGGAGTCGCTGCACCAACCGACCTTGATCGTCGTCAACAAGCTTGGCGAAGGCCAGGAAGCGGTCATTATCGAGTCGTTGGCCGAAAAATGGCGAGCCGTGCGTAGCGACCCGTTACCGAAGGTCGTGCCGCTGCATTTTCGCAAATTGCCGGACCAGCCCAGTTGGCCGAGGACCGCCGAGCAAGCGGTATTGGAACTGGCTAAGTCGGTGTCGCGCCGCAAACACGTCCAATACCAACAGCAGTTTTTGACACGGTTCTGGCCGAACTGGCTGGAACCGGTGTACGCCGAGCATCAATCACAACGCCATTGGCGGACGCTGGTCGATCAATGTCTGGCGCAAGCCGTCAAGGACTATCAACGTGATTACCTGAACCATCCGCATCATTACGAAACCTTTCAACAGGCCGTATTGAACCTGCTGACCTTACTGGAAATTCCGGGTTTGGCGGGCCTGCTGACTAAAACCCGCCGGGTGATGACTTGGCCGATGCGCAAGCTGTTCGGTGCTAAATCCGTTGCCGTCAGTGCCAGCCAGGAGATTGCGGTGTTAAGGCAAATCGGCGATCACGTGATGATCCAATTGGCGGACCGGCTGCTGGAAATAGCCGAAACCGAGGCGGACGATGCCCGCTGGTGGAAGGAAACCAGCGGCGCGTTGCGGCAACAGCGCGCCGACATTTCCAACGCTTACCAACAGGCACTGCTGGAATACCACGGCGATTTTCAGCAAGATGTCGAGGCCGCCGCCCAGCGTCTGTTTCGCAAATTGCAGGAACAGCCGCTGATCCTCAATAGCCTGCGCGCGACGCGGGCGACCACCGACGCCGGGGCGATGCTGTTGACTATCCAGGCCGGCGGTATAGGTCTGCACGATTTGGTGTTGATGCCGTTAATGCTGACCGCGACATCGCTGCTGGCGGAAAGTACCCTGGGCGGCTACATGACGCGGGTCGAGGCGGATTTGAAACAACACCAACTCAACACCGTCAAAACCGCGCTGTTTGAATACTGCTTACAGCGGCGGCTTTATGCGCTGCCTCGGCAAATTGCTAGCAACAGCCGCTTCGATATCGACGAAGCCGAATGCCGACGGGCCGAGCAAGCCTTGCAAGATAAAAAGCATGGATTACGAATACTCTGAATTACTGAGTCGCGCCCGCCGGTGGAGCGAAGCGGCCGTCGCGGCGCGGCGCCTGCCGGCCGAGCAGGCCGATTGGTTGGCTCAGCTGGATAGTCCGAGCGGCCCCGCCTTGTTCGCGCAAGCCCAAGGCGACGCCAGCCGTCCGATGATCGTTGCCTTCATGGGCGGTACCGGCGTCGGTAAAAGCAGTTTGTTGAATCGCTTGGCGGGTCAGGCGATCGCCAAGGCCGGCATCGAACGGCCCACATCGCGCGAAGTCACGCTGTATCACCATCGCAGTCTGGCATTGAATCAGCTGCCGACCGGATTGCCGATGGACCGCATTAAGATCGGTTGCCACGACGATGCGGGGCAACGCCACATCGTCTGGATAGACATGCCCGATTTCGACAGTGTCGAAGCCGCCAACCAAACGTTGGTGTTGAATTGGTTGCCGCATATCGATGTGCTGCTATACGTGGTCAGTCCCGAGCGCTATCGCGACGGCAAGGCCTGGCGTCTGCTATTGGCCGAGGGCGCCAAGCACGCCTGGCTGTTTGTGATGAATCATTGGGATCGCGGTCAAACGGTGCAATACGAGGACTTGCAGCGCCAATTGGCCTTGGCCGGTTTTGCCGACCCGTTGCTGTTTCGCACCAGCTGCGCGCAACCGGATGGCGACGACTTTCCGGAATTGCTGGCTAAACTCGCCGAACTGGCCGGCGGCCATGCGATGCGGCAAATGCAACGTCGCGGCGAGCGCCTGCGTAAAGAGGCGTTGTTGAACGTGTTGCGACGCTTGGAAACCGCGTTGGCCGATCGCGATTACCCCGCGTTGCACCGGCAACTGGAAGGTCGTTGGCACAGCGCGGAAGCGGACTTAAAGGCCGGGCTGGCGTGGCCGTTGGCGCAATTGGCCAAGGCGCGGGCCGAGCACGGCGGGCCAGCCGCCGATCCGATACTTTGGGACGATTGGGCGCGGACGCTGTTCGGCGATTTACTCGACGACGTGGCGTTGCAAGCGTCCCAAGCCGGCATTCCCGCCAAGCCATTGCGGGAGGCGCTGCAAGATTTGCGCGACACGGCAGGCGCCAAGGTGGTCGCGCAAACCGAGTTGGCCGGCCGGATGGCGCTGTTGAATCCCGGGAATCGTCCGCAACGGGTCGGTTTGCGGATTGCCGCTGTCGCCGCGACCGTATTGCCGCTGGCGGCGATGGCGGTAGTGGGATATCAGGTTTATTTCGGCTACTACCGAGGCGCGACCGGCGGCGGTGCGTATTTGGGTAGCGACTTCGCGATACACAGTACTTTATTAATTGGCCTGAGCTGGTTGATCCCCTATTTTCTACAGAGACAATTGCAGCCGTCGCTGCAAAAAGCCGCCCAACGCGGCCTGCAAAAAGGCCTGGCACAGGCCTTGGCCGGTTTGTGGGCCGAAATTGGCGCAAGCTTGCGGCGCGAGCAACAGGAAAATCAACGGCTTTTGGAACAACTTAGTGAAATCGCGCGGGATTGCGCGCCCGGGACGGAAGAGCCGATTGGCAAGCAGAGCCTGCTCGGCAGGGCCTTGCCGGACCGCGAGCCGGCTTGATCGAAGCGGCGTCCGACGACTTAGGAGTCGTCGGTGGCCAGCGCCAGATTGGCTAGTTGCTGCAAGGCTTCCCGATAATCGTCGGCGGAATCGGCTCTGACAGTGGCGTGCGCCACCTTCCGACCCTTGCGCGACGCCTTGTCGTAAAGATGCAGATGGGCATTGGCGATGCCGAGCACTTGCGCGTCGCCTGCCACGCCCCCGATAAAATTCACCATGCCGGCGTGACCCCTGGCGCGGGTCGAGCCCAGCGGTAAGTCCAGAATCGCCCGCAAATGATTTTCGAATTGGCTGGTTTCGGCGCCTTCGATGGTCCAGTGACCGGAATTGTGTACCCGAGGCGCGAATTCGTTGGCCAACAAATCGTTACCGACGGCAAATAACTCCAAGGCCACCACGCCGACGTAATCGAGTTTTTCCAACAACCGCGTCACGTAATCTTCGGCCAGTTTTTGTAGCGGATCGTTGCTACGGCATTCGGCAATGCGCAGGATGCCGCCACGGTGTTGGTTTTCGGACAGCGGGTAAAACACGATGTCGCCGGACGGACGGCGGGCGGCGATGATAGAGACTTCGCGCTCGAAACCGACGAAGCCTTCGACGATGGATGGCGCGTCCTGCATCGCCCCCCATGCCGCTTCGAGTTGTTCGGCCGCTTGGATCAAGACTTGGCCCTTGCCGTCGTAGCCCATCCGCCGACTCTTCAAAATCGCCGGGTAGCCGATGTCGGCCATCGCCCGGACCAGATCGTCCAGGCAAGCCACCGCGGCGAACGGCGCGGTGCGTATTCCCAAATCCCGGAAAAAATTCTTTTCCAGTAGCCGGTCCTGAGCGACGGCCAGCGCGCCGGCCGGCGGATAAACCGTGGTGTGGCTGGACAGGTATTCGGCAACGTGAGCCGGCACGTTCTCGAACTCGTAAGTGACGATGTCGGCTTTCTCGGCCAGTTGCGCCAGCAAGGCCGGGTCGTCGTAGGCGCCCAGTAAATGCTCGCTCAGACCGCCGGCACCGGCATTGACGTCGGGATCGAGCACGACGAATTGCAAACCGAGCGGATATCCGGCCAGCGCGATCATCCGGGCGAGTTGGCCGCCACCCAAAATCCCAATTTTCATCCGGCCACCTGTCGCGGGTCGGGCGTGGCGATCACGCTGTCGGTTTGTTGGCGGCGATAGGCGTCCAGCGCCGGCCGGTATTGCGGATGTTTGTTGCTGATAATCGCGGCGGCCAATAGTGCCGCGTTAATCGCGCCGGCCTTGCCGATGGCTAAGGTGCCGACCGGAATGCCGGCCGGCATTTGCACGATGGACAACAGCGAGTCCATGCCGTTGAGCGCCTTGGATTGCACCGGTACGCCAAGTACCGGCAACGCGGTCTTGGCGGCGGTCATGCCCGGTAGGTGGGCGGCGCCGCCGGCACCGGCGATGATGACTTCCAGGCCCTTGGCCTCGGCGGACTCGGCGTACTGAAACAGTTTGTCGGGCGTGCGATGGGCGGATACCACTTCCACTTCGTGCGGGATGTCCAGATGTTCCAGGGTTTGCGCGGCATGTTGCATGGTTTCCCAATCCGACGTGGAACCCATGATGATGCCTATCAGTGCGGTCATGCAAAATCTCCGGTGCGTGCAATCAATCAAGGCGGGCGATTATCGCACAATCGGGCGTTTTTCCGTGCCGGCGAATTGCGGATTCCGGCGGCCTTAATGTTAAGATAGCGCCCCTCGTAAACCTGGAGCCTTGCGCCGAACATGGAAAACTCGCAAACCGTCATGCTGGAAGCCAAGGGATTGGCGTGTTCGCGCGACGATCGCCTGTTGTTTTCCGGCTTGAGTTTCGGGTTGGCGGCCGGGCAAGCCTTGTTGCTGGAGGGCGCGAACGGTTGCGGCAAGACTTCGCTGTTGCGGATTCTTTGCGGTTTTCGCGAACCGGACGCGGGCGATATTTTTTGGACCGGCGAGCGTCTGGAAGACGGCGCCTATCACCGCGACATGGCCTACGTTGGCCACGCCGACGGCACCAAAAAGGAATTGACGGTGCTGGAAAACCTGCGATTTGCGCTGGCGATGAAAGCCGGCGGTGCCTATTCGATCGATGACGCCCTGGCGAAAGTCCAATTGGGAGGCTTCGACGACAATCCGGTGCATACCTTGTCGGCCGGTCAAAAGCGCCGTTTGTCGCTGGCGCGTCTGTTGATTACCGCCAATCGCTTGTGGATACTCGACGAGCCTTTTACCTCGCTGGATCGGCAGGGTATCCGCTTGATTGAATCGCTGATCGCGGAACACGTCGCCGGCGGCGGCTTGGCGGTACTGACTTCTCACCACGACCTTAGTTTGCCCGGCGTCGAATTGAAAACCATCCATCTGCAAGCATGCCATTGATTCATGCCTTTTGGGCCATCGTCCGCCGGGACTTGATGCTGGCGTTTCGGCGCCGCGCCGAAATGGCGAATCCTTTATTGTTCTTTGTGTTGGTGGTGACGCTGTTTCCGTTGGCGGTCGGCGCTCAGCCGAATTTATTGCAAGCGGTGGCGCCCGGGGTGATTTGGGTGTCCGCGCTGTTGGCCACCTTGTTGTCGTTGGACGGTTTGTTTCGCAGCGATTTCGAAGACGGCTCGTTGGAGCAAATGCTGATCAGTCCGCAACCGTTATCGATACTGGTGCTCGGCAAGATTTCGGCTCACTGGCTGGTCACCGGCTTGCCGTTGCTGTTGGTGGCGCCGTTGCTGGCGATGTTTTTGGGCCTGCCGGAGCGGGCGATGGGAACTTTGTGGCTGAGCTTGATCTTAGCTACTCCGCTGTTGAGCCTGATCGGCGCGGTCGGCGTGGCGTTGACCGTGGGTTTGCGGCGCGGCGGCATGCTGTTGTCGCTGTTGGTGTTGCCCTTGTACGTGCCGGTACTGATTTTCGCCAGCGGCGCGGTGGACCGGGCGGCCGGTGGCTTGCCGGCCTCGGCGCAGTTGAATATTTTGTTGGCGATGTTGTTGGCGGCGCTGGTGTTGGTGCCGCTGCCGACCGCTGCCGCGTTAAAAATGAGTGTAAATTGAATAATGTCCGTGATCCCCGCGCCGGTTAGCCGGTTTTTTCATCGTACCTCGTCGCCGCCGCATTTTTATGCCTTGGCCGACCGTTTCATTCCTTGGCTGACCGCGATCTTCCTGGTTTTGCTCGGCGCTGGCCTTTACGGCGGGTTGATTCAGGCGCCCACCGATTATCAGCAAGGCGAGAGTTACCGCATCATTTATATACACGTGCCGGCCGCCTGGATGTCCTTGTTCATCTACGTGCTGATGGCGGTCATGGGGGCGATCGCGCTGGTCTGGCGCATGAAACTGGCCGAAGTGATGTTGATCAGCAGCGCCCCGATCGGCGCCGGTTTCACCTTTGTCGCGTTGGTGACCGGCTCGCTGTGGGGCAAACCGATGTGGGGCACCTGGTGGGTGTGGGACGCGCGATTGACGTCGGAGTTGATTTTGCTGTTTCTGTATCTGGGCTTGATCGGCTTGTACGGCGCGATCGAGGACAAGCGTAGCGCGGCGCGCGCGGTTTCGATTCTGGCCTTGGTCGGCGTCGTCAACATTCCGATCATTCATTATTCGGTGGAATGGTGGAACACCTTGCACCAGCCGGCCACGGTCGGCAAGATGGGCAAGCCGGCTATCCACATTTCGATGCTGATCCCGCTGCTGCTGATGGCGGTGGCTTTCAAATTTTATTATCTGATCGCGGTGTTGCAAGCCGCCAAACTCGAATTGCTAAAGCGCGAGCCCAATTCGCAATGGGTCAGGGCGCTGATGGAGAAACAAGCATGACGCTACAAAGCTTTTTGGAGATGGGCGGTTATGCCTGGTATGTCTGGCCGTCCTACGCCATCACCTTCGTGGTGTTGTTGATCAATGTGCTGTGGCCGATCGTGCAGCGCAAACAGTTTTTCCGCCAACTGTGGCTCAAGCAAAAGCGCGGTCAACAACGATGAAACCGATTCGAAAACAACGCTTGCTGCTGATCGGCTTGATGCTGGCCGGACTGGGTTTGGCCGCCACTTTCGCGCTGAAAGCCTTCAACGAAAATCTGATGTATTTTTTCTCGACTTCGGACGTCAAGGCGGGCAAGGCGCCGGATAACGCCGCGTTTCGGCTGGGCGGCATGGTGGTGAAGGGCAGTGTCGAACGGCCGGGCAAGGATTTGTTAGTGCGCTTCAAACTCAGCGATTTCAGCCAGGAAGTCGTCGTCGAGTACAGCGGCATCTTGCCCGACCTGTTTAGGGAAGGGCAGGGCATCGTCGCCAAGGGCAGGCTGGATTCGCGCGGTGTGTTCGTCGCCGAGGAAGTGTTGGCCAAGCACGACGAAAATTACATGCCGCCGGAAGTGGCCGGCAGCCTGAAAAAACCGGCGGAGCAGCCATGATTCCGGAAATCGGCCATTTCTCGTTGATTCTGGCGCTGGGCATGGCGATCGTGCTCGGTCTGTTGCCGATCATCGGTGCCGGCCGCAATATCGCCGGCTGGGTGCATGTCGCCAAACCGGCCGCCTTTGGGCAGTTGCTGTTCATGGCGCTGGCTTATGCTTGCCTGACCTACAGCTTCGTGGTGCACGACTTTAGCGTGGCCTACGTCGCGCAAAACTCCAACACCGCGCTGCCGTTTTTGTATCTGATTTCAGGAGTCTGGGGCGCTCACGAGGGCTCCTTGTTGCTTTGGGCCTTGACCTTGGCGATCTGGACCGGCTTGGTCGCGGCGTTTAGCGGCAAGATTCCGGATACCACCCGCGCCAGGGTGTTGGGCGTGATGGGCTTGGTCAGCATCGGTTTTCTGCTGTTTTTATTGCTGACGTCC
This sequence comes from Methylomonas sp. BG-2, assembly GCF_057766305.1. Lineage (NCBI taxonomy): Bacteria > Pseudomonadati > Pseudomonadota > Gammaproteobacteria > Methylococcales > Methylococcaceae > Methylomonas > Methylomonas sp. BG-2. Next base: position 11,666 of record NZ_JBYMAP010000086.1, read on the forward strand.
AATCCGTTCGAACGCTTGTTCCCGGCCCCCGCCGAAGGCCGCGATTTGAATCCCTTGCTGCAGGACCCCGGTTTGGCGGTGCATCCGCCGATGTTGTACATGGGCTATGTCGGTTTCTCGGTGGCGTTCGCGTTTTCGATCGCCGCGTTGCTGGAAGGGCGGCTGGATGCCGCGTGGGCGCGCTGGTCTAGGCCGTGGACCAATATCGCCTGGCTGTTTTTGACGCTGGGCATCACCTTGGGCAGTTGGTGGGCCTATTACGAACTGGGTTGGGGCGGTTGGTGGTTTTGGGACCCGGTCGAAAACGCCTCGTTCATGCCCTGGCTGGTCGGCACCGCGCTGATTCATTCCTTGGCCGCCACCGAAAAACGCGGCGTATTCAAAACCTGGACCGTCCTGTTGGCGATTTTCGCGTTTTCGTTGAGCTTGCTGGGCACTTTTTTGGTTCGGTCCGGGGTGTTGACCTCGGTGCACGCCTTTGCCAGCGATCCGGCCCGCGGCGTTTTCATTCTGGTGTTTTTGGCGACCGTGGTCGGCGGTTCCTTGCTGCTTTACGCGATCAAGGCGCCCAACGTGAAAAGCTCGGCCAGTTTCGATTGGGTGTCGCGGGAAACCGTGTTGTTAATCAATAACGTACTGTTGGTGGTGACTGCCGCCAGCATCCTGCTCGGCACCCTGTATCCATTGGTGATCGACGCGCTCGGTTTGGGTAAGCTGTCGGTCGGTCCGCCGTATTTCAACGCGGTGTTCATTCCGCTGATGGCGCCGCTGGCGCTGGTGGTCGGCTTGGGGGTTTTGCTGCGCTGGAAATCGGACGACATCAAGGCCTTGACCGTCAAGATACGCGGTCTGGCGGCGGCGTGCTTGCTGTTGGCGGTTGCCGCGCCGCTGGCGATGCCGTTTTACTCCTGGGCGGCGGCGTTGGGTAGCGCGCTGGCGCTATGGACCCTGGCCGTTTCCGGCGCGGCCTTCCAACACCGCATCCAAACCTGGTCCTGGCAACGTCTGAAACAAATCCCGGCCGGTTTTTACGGCATGACGGTCGCGCATTTGGGTATCGCGGTGTTCGTGATCGGCATCACCTATACCTCGGTTTACAGCATCGAGCGCGATGTGCGCTTGGCGCCGGAAGAAACCCTGGATCTGTTCGGTTACGTGTTTCAGTTCCATGGGGTCAAACAGACTCAGGGCCCCAATTATCAAGCCGAGCAAGGCTTTCTGACCGTCAGCCACGACGGTCGAATCGTGGCTGAATTGGCGCCGCAAAAGCGGATCTACCGGGTTCAAAAAATGCCGATGACCGAAGCCGCGATCGATGCCGGCATGTTTCGCGATTTGTTTGTCGCGCTGGGCGAACCCTTGGATCAGCAGGGTGCCTGGAGTTTGCGGGTTTATTACAAGGCCTTCATTCGTTGGATCTGGATGGGTGGCGTGTTCATGGCCATGGGTGGTCTATTGGCGGCCTGCGATCGGCGTTACCGCTTGGCGGGTGTCAAGACTCAGGAGAGCCGATGAAATACGTGTTACCGCTATTGCTATTCATCGGCCTGTCGGTGTTTTTGGCGATCGGTTTGAAGCTGAATCCTCGGGAAATTCCGTCGCCGTTGATCGACAAACCGGCACCGGTCTTCAATTTGCCGGTATTGGCCGAGCCGACGAAGACCTTGAGTCCCAACGATTTGAAGGGCCGGGTGTGGTTGCTGAACGTTTGGGCGTCTTGGTGTATTTCCTGCCGCGAAGAGCATCCGTTATTGGTCGAGCTGGCTAAGCAAAACCGGGTCACGCTGATCGGCTTGAATTACAAGGACGAAGTCCAGGCGGCCCGACTTTGGCTGGATAAACATGGCAACCCCTATAACGCCAGCGTCTTGGATAGCGACGGCCGCATCGGCATCGACTACGGTGTTTACGGCGTGCCGGAAACCTTTGTGATCGACAAGCGCGGCGTCGTAAGGCATAAACATACCGGACCGATTCAACCGACCGATCTTGAGCAGGTTTTATTGCCGATGATAGAGCGTCTGGAGGGTGAGCCGTCATGAAGTTCGCGGTCCTGCTGAGCCTGATTCTGATGGTCGTTCCGGCCTTTGCCGCCGTGGAGTACAGGGATTTCGCTCAACCTGAGCAAGAAGAGGCCTATCAGACCTTGATTTCCGAATTACGCTGCCTGGTTTGCCAAAATCAAACCATCGCCGATTCCAACGCCGATCTGGCCAAGGACTTGCGGGAACAGGTTTATCAAATGCTGCGCCAGGGTAAATCTCGTGCCGACGTGGTCAACTTCATGACCGAGCGTTACGGCGATTTTGTGATGTACAAACCGGCTTTCAACCTGAAAACCGGGTTGCTGTGGCTGGGGCCGGCGGTATTCCTGGTTGGAGGCCTGATCACGGTGGTTGTGGTCGCGCGCCGCAAGCACGTTGGGCGGAACAATCAATTGGACGCCGCGCAAAAAGCCCGGCTGCAAAAATTACTGGGCGAGGGCGACGACGCGTGACGAGCAATTTCTGGTTTTGGATAGCCGCGCTTTGCGCCTTGGCGTTGGCGATTTTGCTGCCGCCGTTGTTTCGGAAAACGCCGGTTTCGTCGGCTGACGGCGCGCAACGCAATACCGACATTGCCCGCCAACAGCTGGCGGAGCTTAAACAACAATTGCAAAACGGCGTGTTGTCGCCGGCGCAGTATGAAGCGCAATACCATGATTTGCAGTTGGCCGTGCTGGATACCTTGGAGGAACCGGGCACCGGAAGCGTGGCCGGCTCGGCCGGCCGCTGGGTCGCCGTGCCGATTGCGATATTGTTGCCGGTCGCCAGTTTGTTGTTGTACGGCATGCTCGGCGAGCCGGAGGCGATGAAAAAGGCCGAATGGCAAGCAACCAACCAAAAACTGGCCGACAATGTGCAAACCATGGTGCAGCGGCTGGTCGAGCGCTTGCAACAACAGCCGGACGATTTGGAAGGCTGGATGATGTTGGGGCGCTCGTTTGTCTATATGCAGGAGTATCAAAAAGCCGCCGAGGCCTTCGGCGAACTCAACCGGCGCAAGCCCGGCGATCCGGCGGTGATGCTGCGCTATGCCGATGCCTTGTCGATGGCCCGCAACGGTCGCTTGAGCGGCGAGCCGGCCGACTTGGTGTTCAAAGCTTTGGAGCAAGTCCCGGAAGATCACACCGCGCTGTGGTTGGCCGGAATGGCCAAAGCCGAGGCCGGTGATTTCGGGCGGGCAATCGGGTATTGGCAAACCTTGTCGAAACTGTTGCCGGCCGACGACGAAGCCCAGCAACAGCTGGCCAATATGACGCAAATGGCCGAAGCCGAAATGGCCAAGGCGGCACCATCGAACGCGGCGTCCGCGCCGAACGTCGAAATCTCGGTGCGCGCGTCGTTGGCGGACGGTCGCTCGGCGCCGGCGGATAGCACCGTGTTCATCTACGCCCAAGCCGCCAGCGGCCCGAAAATGCCGTTGGCCATCGTCCGCAAGCAGGTCGCCGACTTGCCGATCGACGTGGTGCTAAACGACAGCATGGCGATGCAACCGCAGTTACATTTAGCCGACTTTCCGAATTTACGCATCGTTGCCAGAGTCTCCAAATCCGGCAATGCAATGCCGGCCGCCGGCGACTTGATCGGCAGTGCCGAACTGAATTTGGCCGATGCCAACCGCCGAGTCATCGTCACAATCGACCAAGAAGTGAAGTAATGGATCAATCCATCCAATTCGATCTGGACCTGATTCACCGCTACGACAAGTCCGGCCCGCGCTATACCTCGTACCCGACCGCGTTGGAGTTGCACGAGGGCTTCGGCGAGGCTGAATACCTAAGGCATATCGAAAAGTCCAATGCGGCCGGCGGCCCGCTGTCCTTGTATTTCCACATCCCGTTCTGCGACACGGTGTGTTTTTATTGCGCCTGCAACAAGATTGTCACTAAAAACCGGGCGCATTCTGCGCCCTATCTGGACAATCTGATCCGGGAAGTCGAGATGCAGGGCGCCTTGTTCGACCTGTCCCGCCCGGTCGACCAACTGCATTGGGGCGGCGGCACGCCGACCTTTTTGAATTTCGAACAAATGCAACGGTTGATGGACGCCACCCGTCTGCATTTCAATTTGCGTGGCGACGACGGCGGCGAATACTCGATCGAAGTCGATCCGCGCGAAACCAACCACGGCACCATCGCCCAGTTGCGCGAATTGGGTTTTAACCGTATCAGCTTGGGTTTGCAGGATTTCGATCCGGCGGTCCAAGCTGCGGTCAACCGTTTGCAGAGCAAGGAACAAACCTTCGCGGTGCTGGAAGCCGCCAGGGCGGAAGGTTTTCGCTCCACCAATATCGATTTGATCTACGGCTTGCCGTTGCAAACCGAAGCCAGCTTCGCGGATACCTTGGATCAAGTGCTGGCCCATGGGCCCGACCGATTCTCGATTTTTAATTACGCCCACATGCCCAGCCGCTTTAAAACCCAGCGGCAGATCAACGATGCCGACTTGCCGTCGCCGTCGGTCAAGCTGGACATTTTGCAAATGATCGGCAGGAAATTGACCGATGCCGGTTACGTTTATATTGGCATGGACCACTTCGCCAAGCCCGACGACTTGCTGGCGGTGGCGCAACGCGAAGGCAAGCTTTATCGAAATTTTCAAGGTTACTCGACCCACTCGGACTGCGATTTGGTCGGGCTCGGCGTCACGTCGATCGGCCGGGTCGGCGATGCTTACATCCAGAACGCCAAGGAACTGGACCAGTACGACGAGCGGATTTCCCAGGGCCGGCTGGCGGTATATCGCGGCGTTGAATTGGATGACGACGACAAACTGCGGCGCGCGGTGATTACCCAGTTAATCTGCCACTTCGAATTATCCTTCGCGGCGATCGAACGGCGGTTTTCGATCGAATTTGCCGAGTATTTTTCGGCGGAATTGCAAAACTTGCGCAGCATGCGCGACGACGGACTGTTGGAACTCAGCGACTCGGGCATTCAAGTCTTGCCCGTCGGCCGCTTATTGATTCGGAACATTTGCATGGTGTTCGACAAATACCTTGCTCAAAAGCAGCAGCAATTTTCCAAAGTGATT
>NZ_JBYMAP010000087.1:0-16703 GCF_057766305.1 Methylomonas sp. BG-2
AATCCTTAAACGATAAACCTAACGCTCATGCAACCGCTGCGTCGCGCCGGCAAATGAAAGACACGGTGCGGGGAGGCGGCGGCCTTGAACCCGGTCGGCGACGGTGTTAGTTGCCTGAGCAAATGCGGATGGCACCCGTGGTAATCGCGCGGCATGGCCGGCGCGGGGAGCCCGTCAATCAAAACGCCGGGCGTCCTTGGGCAACTTCCGGAACACGGGATGGGCGGGCATGGCGTAGCGCTCGGGATAATACACGCCGCCCAGGTGCAGACCGTGCGGCGGAGCGGTGCTGGCGGCTTGGGCGCGGTCCTTGATTTGCAGTAGCCGCGAAGTCCAATCCTCGGGCTGTTTGCCGCTGCCGATGTCGATCAGCACACCGGCGATGTTGCGGACCATGTGGTGCAAAAACGCGTTGGCGCACAGGTCGATGATCACTTTATCGCCGTCGCGAACCACGTCGATGAAATACATCAGCCGATTGGGACTGACCGACTGGCAGCTTTGGGCGCGAAACGACGAAAAATCGTGCTCGCCGAGCAGATGCTGGGCGGCGCGATGCATGCGCTCGGCGTCGAGCATTTGGTAGCACCAGGTCGCCTGATCGCGCAACAGCGCCGACTTCATCGCCCGGTTCAGGATCACGTAACGGTAAAAGCGGGCGATGGCGCTGTAGCGGGCGTGGAAGTCGCCGACGGCCGGCCTGGCCCAGGTGATGCGGATATCGTCGGGCAGATGGCTGTTGCCGCCCATCACCCAGCCGCGCAAATCCCGATCGACCGGACAATCGAAATGCACGACCTGCTCCAGGGCGTGCACGCCGGCATCGGTGCGGCCGGCACACAACACCGTCACCGGTTGCGCCGCGATGTTGGCCAGCGCCCGTTCTAGCTCGCCTTGCACGGTGGCTTTGCCGGCCTGAATCTGCCAGCCGGCGTAGCGGCTGCCGTCGTATTCGACACCGAGAACGATGCGGCTCACGCGCGGCCGCTCAGACGTGAATAAACACCCGGCAGCCGGGCGACACCATGTCGAACAACTCGATCATATCGGCATTGCGCATCCGGATACAGCCGTGCGAAGCCGGCACCGCCTGCATCGCCTCGTCGGGACAGCCGTGGATGTAAATGTAACGCCGGGCGGTATCGACCTCGCCGTAGCGATTCTTGCCCGGCTCCAAACCACCCAGCCACAATATCCGGCTGAGTATCCAGTCGCGCTCGGGTTCGATCAACGCCAATTCCGGCGTGTAGATTTCACCGGTCGGCCGCCGGCCGACGAATACGGTGTTGACCGGGGCCTCGGCACCGATTTTGGCGCGGATGCGGTGCCAGCCGGTCGGGGTGCATTCGCTGCCCTTCAGTTCGCCGGGTCCGTTTTTGGCGGTGGATACCGCGAACACCCGCATCACACTGTCGTCTTCGATCAACAGCAGGCGCTGGTCGGCAAGCGATACGTCAATGTAGCAATGTGGACTCATGGTTTGACGAATAATGCGATGGACTCGACGTGGGCGGTCTGCGGGAACATATCCATCACGCCCGCCTTGACCAGTTGGTAACCCAATTCGTTGACCAGAATACCGGCATCGCGCGCCAATGTCGATGGATTGCAGGAGACGTAAACGATGCGCTCGGGCTGCCAGTGCTTGAAGTTATGCAACACCTCGGACGCGCCGGCCCGCGACGGATCGAGCAATACCTTGGTGAATTTTTGCCGGCACCAGGGCTGGTCCCGAACGTCCTTGGTCAAATCGGCGACGTGGAATTCGACATTGTCCAGCCGGTTCAAGCGGGCGTTTTCGCGGGCATGATTGACCAGCGGCGTATCGCCTTCGATGCCGACCACGTAACCGGCCCGGGTCGCCAGCGGCAGCGTGAAATTACCCAGCCCGCAAAACAAATCCAGGACCCGGTCGGTCTTCGTCAATTCCAGCGCGGTCAAGGCACGGGCAATCATTTGCCGGTTGATGTCGTAGTTCACCTGGGTGAACATCGCCGGCCGAAAGTTGAATTTAACACCGTAGTCCGGCAACGCGTAGCTGGGAATCACCTCGGGCTCGCCGTCCAGCGGCACGATGCTGTCCGGTCCCTTCGGTTGCAGGCAAATACTGATCTGGTGGAGGTGCGCGAATTCGCGCATCCGCTGCTTGTCCTCGGCGGTCGGCGGCTCCAACACCCGAAACGCCAGCACGCATTCGTCGTCGCCGATCGCGACTTCAATTTGCGGAATCTTATCCTTGATGCTCAGGCCGGCGATCATGTCGCCAAGCAGCGTCAGCTTCTCGCCGACGATCGGATGCATGACTTTACAGGCATCGATTTCGGCCAGATAGGGATTGCGACGCTCGCGAAAACCGACCAACACCTTACCTTTTTTGGCAACCCATTTCACGCCCATCCGCGCCTTGGTACGATAACCCCAGTGCGGCCCGGTCAAGGCTTCCCAGATTTGCGGGATCTCTACCTTGCCGATCCGGCGGAATTGCTCGCGCAACAGCTCTTCCTTAAACTGAATTTGCTCGGCGTCGTCGACGTGCTGAAAACTGCAACCGCCGCAACTGCCAAAGTGCGGACAGGCCGGATCGACCCGGTGCGGGTTGCGGTCGTGCAGTTTGACCACCTTGCCCTCGGCGTAATCGCGGCGGCTGTCGGTATAAACAAAGTCCACGCTCTCGCCGGGCAAGGCTTCGTCGATGAACACCACCTTGCCGTTGACGTGGCTGATGCCGCGGCCGTCGTGGGACAAGGATTCGATAGTGACGGTAACGGGGTCTAGCGGAAGTTTTTTCTTGTAAGCCATTATTCAATTAACGTGGGTCGGATCGGCGGGGTGCGATCCGACGGGACGGCGGGTAGCGCTGGGACCGGACCTTCGACCCGACCCAGCGCGGACTTCAGGTCGGGAATATCCCGGTGGACAAATAACGGTCGCCGCGATCGCAGACGATCGCCACGATCAGCGCACTTTCGACTTGCTGGGACAGCTGCAGCGCCGCGTAAACCGCGCCGCCGGACGACACGCCGGCGAAAATCCCTTCCTCGGCGGCCAGCGCGCGGGTGGTGTTCTCGGCGTTGATTTGATTGACTTCGATAATTCTGTCCACCCGGCTGTCGTCGTAGATCTTGGGCAGATATTCCTTGGGCCAGCGGCGAATGCCGGGTATCTTGGACTCGCCTTCCGGCTGCACGCCGACGATTTCGATCGCCGGGTTTTGCTCCTTCAAATATTTGGAGGTGCCCATGATGGTGCCTGTCGTCCCCATCGAGCTGACAAAGTGGGTGATGGCGCCCTGGGTGTCGCGCCAGATTTCCGGGCCGGTACCTTCATAATGCGCCAGCGGATTGTCCGGGTTGGCGAACTGATCGAGGATGCGGCCCTCGCCGCGCGCTTCCATGGCCCGCGCCAAGTCAATCGCGCCTTCCATGCTGCCCTTGGCCGGAGTCAAAATGATTTCGGCACCGTAGGCCTTCATCGACGCGATCCGTTCCGCGCTCATGTTATCCGGCATGATCAGCGTCATTTTGTAACCCTTGATCGCCGCCGCCATCGCCAACGCGATGCCGGTATTGCCGCTGGTGGCTTCGATCAGGCGGTCGCCCGGCTTGATCTCGCCGCGCGCCTCGGCATGCTGGATCATGCTCAAGGCCGGCCTGTCCTTGACCGAACCGGCCGGATTGTTGCCTTCCAGCTTGACTAAAATCGTGCAAGCATTGGCCACCGGCAAACGTTGCAAACGCACCAATGGCGTGTTTCCGACAAACGCTTCTATCGTTGGAAAATTCATGAATCTAACATCCGGTTATCAATGGGCGGCGATTATATCAACTTCGGACGCTTAAACGCCGCCGTAACCTAAGGCCGAAGCATTTGCCTTATAATCGGCGCGAGCCCGCCCCTTTCAGGACCGCCATGCAGCCGATCGAACTTAATAGCCCAGAGCTTTACATCAACCGCGAACTCAGTCTGTTGGAATTCAACGCCCGGGTGCTGGCCCAAGCCCTCGACGACAGCCTGCCGCTGCTGGAGCGCCTCAACTATTTATGCATTTCCTGTTCCAATCTCGACGAGTTCTACGAAGTGCGGGTGGCCAGTTTGCTGCAAATGGCGGAAATGGACGCCAACGTAATCAGCCCGGACGGACTGACCATCAACGAGCAACTGGAACGGCTGTCGGTCAAGGCTCACGACTTGGTTGCCGAACAATATCGGGTACTCAACGAAGTTCTGATACCGCGACTGGAGGCCGACCATATTCGCTTTCTGCGCCGCGACCGTTGGAGCGCCTCGCAAAAAGCCTGGCTGGAAAAATACTTTAACGAGGAGTTGCTGCCAATTCTGACCCCGGTCGGACTGGATTCGGCCCATCCGTTTCCGCGCATCCTCAACAAGAGTTTGAATTTCATCATCTCGCTGACCGGCAAGGACGCCTTCGGCCGCAACAGCGGCCGCGCGGTGCTGCAGGCGCCGCGCGCGCTGCCGCGCATCGTGCAATTGCCGGCCGCCGACACCGACAGCGGTCCGCACGATTTCGTGTTCCTGTCGTCGATTATCCACGCCTTCGTCAACGACTTGTTCAACGGCATGACCGTCAAGGGTTGCTACCAATTTCGGGTCACCCGCAACAGCGACTTCTTCGTCGACGACGACGCCATCGACGATTTGATGCTGGCCGTCGAAGGCGAATTGGCGATGCGCAATTACGGCGACGAAGTCCGCCTGGAAATCGACGCCAACTGCCCGGAAGAAACCGTCAACTTCCTGATGGCCCGCTTCGACCTGACCGCCGACCGGCTGTTTCTGGCCAACGGCCCGGTCAACCTGAGCCGGATTCAAGCGATTTACAACCTGATCGAGCGGCCGGAATTGAAGTTTCCGCCGTTCAAACCCAGCGTGCCCAACGCCTTCGGCCGCAACAAGGATTTCTTCGCCAGCATCCGCAAGCAGGATGTGCTGCTGCATCACCCCTACGAATCGTTCACGCCGGTGGTCGATTTCATCAAACAGGCCGCCGCCGATCCGGACGTGCTGGCGATCAAGCAAACCCTGTACCGCACCGGCGTCGATTCGCCAATCGTCGCGGCGCTAATCAAGGGCGCCCGCGCCGGCAAGGAAGTCACCGTGGTCATCGAACTGCGCGCCCGTTTCGACGAAAAGGACAACATCGGCCTGGCCGCCAAATTACAGGAAGCCGGCGCCCACGTCGTGTACGGGGTGGTCGGCTACAAGACCCACGCCAAGATGTGCATGGTGCTGCGCAAGGAAAACAACCATCTGCGCAATTATGTGCATCTAGGCACCGGCAACTACCACCCCAAAACCGCCCGGCTCTACACCGACTACGGTTTGTTTACTTGCGACAAGGAACTGGCCGAGGACGTGCGCAGGGTGTTCATGCAATTGACCAGCCTGGGCAAGGTCAGCAAATTGAACAAATTGCTGCAATCGCCGTTTACGCTGCATCCGGGCCTGATGAAGATGATCGACAAGGAAATCGACCAGGCCAAAAAAGGCAAGCCGGCCAAAATCATCATCAAAGTCAACGCCGTGGTCGAGGAACAAGCCATCCGCGCGCTGTACCGCGCGTCGCAAGCCGGCGTGGAAATCAAAATGATCGTGCGCGGCATGTGCTGTTTGCGGCCCGGCGTACCGGGGGTCTCCGACAATATCGAAGTCCGCTCCATCGTCGGCCGCTTTCTGGAACACACCCGGATTTACGCGTTTTACAACAGCGGCGATTGGGCGGTATACGCCTCCAGCGCCGATTTAATGAACCGCAACATGTTCCGACGGGTGGAAGTCTGCTTCCCGATCGGCGACCGCAAAAACATCGACCGGGTTCTGGCCGATCTGGAAGGCTATTTGAGCGACACGGCGCAAGCTTGGTTGCTGCAAAGCGACGGCCAGTACCGACGCGCCGAACGCGGCGAACAAGCCGCTTACCAGGTACAAACCGAATTATTGAAAGCCTTCTGCGGCTGAGGAGCGACGATGAGTTCACGCCAACATCGGCAGATCGTACTGGATACCGAGACCACCGGCATCAATCCCAAGGAAGGCCACAAGATCATCGAAATCGGTTGCGTCGAGCTGATCAACCGCCGGCTGACCCGCAACCACTTTCACGTCTATCTGAATCCGGACCGGGAAATCGACGCCGGCGCCATCGAAGTACACGGCATCACCAACGAGTTTTTGCGCGACAAGCCGCGCTTCGCCGATGTCGTCGAGGATTTCATGGCCTTCACCGCCGGCGCGGAACTGATCATCCACAACGCGCCGTTCGACGTCGGCTTTTTGAACCACGAATTGAGTCTGTTGCCGGGCGAGACGCGTAGCGTCGAATCCAACAGCAGCGTGTTCGACACGCTGGCCTTCGCCCGCAAAAAACATCCCGGCGCCCGCGCCAGCCTGGACGCGCTGTGCAAGCGCTACGGCATCGACAACAGCCACCGGGAATTGCACGGCGCGCTATTGGACGCCGAGATTCTGGCCGACGTTTATCTATTGATGACCGGCGGCCAGTTTTCGCTGCTGGAAGACGCGGAAGCCGACAGCGCCGGCGAACAAACCATCGTCAGGCTCTCCGCCGACCGGCCGCCACTGAAAGTCATCGCCTGCAACGCCGAAGAGCAAGCCGCCCACGAGCAACGCCTGGCCAAAATCGCCAAAGTATCCGGCAACTGCTTGTGGACCCGGGAAGCCGAGCCGCCGGTTTAGCAGCAGCGTTTGACGCCGCTCCATTTGCGGCGGGTTTCGGCGGCGAAGAAGGCCTTGCGGCTGAGCGGCGCCGATTCGGTGTCGGCATGGTGGGTTTGCCAGTGTTGTAAGTAGCGGCGGTAGGCGGTTTCGCCGTTCAGCGCCTCCCAGATTCGCCGGAGCATGCCGGCCGAGGTCGTCGCCATTCTCAGCCTTCGTCGGCCGGCGGCGCGAATTTCACGCACTCGAACATCAAATCGTCCAATTCGTGCTCGGCGTGCCGCTCGCTGTCGTACTGCAAGCCGCATTCCTGGTGCTCGTCGCGCAAATGCTTGATCATGCCGTGGATCGACACCGGCACTTTCGATTCCGGCAACACGATCGAAATCCGCAGCTCGGCTTCCTCGACGGTTTGGGCCAGCGGCTCTTTCAAGCGGATTTTGATACCGCTGTAGCTCATGTCCACCACCAAGCCGTCGATGACGATTTCGCCGCCGGGCGGCGGCGGGTCGATGATGATGTGCGCCGACAAACCCTCCGGGCAGAACCGCCGATGGCTGCGTTTTTCGATTTCCATGCATAAGCTCCCGCGAATAATTGCGAGAGTATAGGCAGAAATTCCAACGCCGTTAAGTGTTATCGGCCGGCTTCCGCCGCCGGACAGGCATCCGCCGCCATCCAATAGCGGCGGCGCCGGCAGCGTTCGCCGAGGATCGTCGCCGGAATGGCGACCGTATCGACAACGATCGCGCCTTGATTGGCGGTATTCACCCAATTCGCGCCGATCCGGCGATAGCGCTCCAGTACTTGCGGATGCGGAAAGCCGAAGCGGTTCAAATGGCCGGCCGGAATCAGCACCCAGGCCGGCGAAACCTGTTCCAGAAACGCCGGCGTTGACGAGGTCTTGCTGCCGTGATGCGGCGCCACCAACCAGGTGCTGGCCAGTTCGTTACCGTATTGCTCCACCAAACGGCGTTCTCCGGCTTGCTCAATGTCGGCGGTCAATAGCAGACTGGCGCTGGCGGCGCGGACTTGCAGCACGCAGGAATTGTCGTTGTCGCCCGGCAGACGCGGATCGGACGGCGCCAACATCCGAAACTCGACGCCGTCCCAAGTCCAGGTCTGCCCAGACCGACAATACTCGCCGTCCGGCCGCTCGGCCCAGGCCGGCACGCTGCTGATCACCCGGGCGGCGGCGACCTCGGCCAGCACCGAGTCCGCGCCGCCGCTGTGGTCGATGTCGTCGTGGCTAACGATCAAGCCGTCCAGCCGGCGTATGCCCCGCGAGCGCAAATACGGCAAAATCACCGAATCGCCCATGTCGGAGTCTTCGGAATAACGAGCACCGGTGTCGAATAATAAGCGATGCTCGGCGGTCTCGACGACGGCGGCCAAGCCTTGGCCGACATCCAGCAGCGCCAACCGCGCTTCGCCGGGCGGCGGCCGGTCTACCTCGGCAATCAACAGCGGCAAAAACAACCCAATCGCCAGATAGCGGGCCGGGAATCCCTTGGGCGCCAGCATCAACAAGGTGCCGACGCCGGCGCACAGCAAGGCCGGCCAAGCCGGCGTCGCTAGCGCCGCGCTGGCCAACGGCAAATCCGCCAGGATTTGCAAGGCTTGCCAGAGCGCCTGGAGGCACCAATCGACCAAAACCAGCACGCCGTGCGCCGCCGCCGGCCAGATGAATAATACCGCCACCGCCGCCAAGGCCAACGGCACCACCACGATGCCGATCACCGGCACCGCCAGCCAGTTGGCCAACGGCGAAATCAGCGAGACTTGTTGAAAAAACAGAATCAGCAGAGGCGCCAAGCCGGCCGCCGTGGCCCATTGCGTCAACGCCGCCTCGCGCCAGTAGCCCGGCCGGCCGAGCCGGCCGGCGGAAACGTAGATCAATAATCCGACCGCCGCGAACGACAACCAAAAACCGACCGCCAGTACCGCCAGCGGATCGAAGGCCAACACCGCCAGCAAGGCCAACGCCAGGATCCGCCAGGCACCGACATTACGCTGCCAACTCAAGGCCGCCAACGCCACGGCCAGCATCACCACCGCGCGCAGCGTCGGCACCGAATAGCCGGCCAAACCGGCGTAACACGCCGCCACCAGCCACGCCGTCAGTGCCGCCACCCGCTGCGGCGACCAACGCAGAACGCCGGTCCAGGCCCAGGCGCGCCGTACGATCAGAAAAACCAGGCCGGCCACCAAACTGATGTGCGAGCCGGAAATCACGATCAAATGCACGGTGCCGGTTTTGCGAAACACCTGCCACTGCGCCTGACTCAACCCATCCTGGCTGCCTATCGTCAGCGCTTTGATCAAACCGAGGTTGGCGCCGCCGGGCAAGGCCTGGTCCAGCGCCGCCGAAATGCTGTGTCTGGCTCGCGCCAAGACCGCGCCCAACCGGCCATCGTCGGCCAGGCGCAACGGCGCCGGCTCGTCGCGGACATAGCCGGTGGCGCCAATCCGATTGGCAAACAACCAAGCTTCGTAATCGAAACCGCCCGGATTCAGACGGCCGTGCGGCTGTCGCAGCTTGACGGTCAAGCGCCAGCTCTGGCCCGCCGCCACCTCGGCCGTGGTCCGATACCAGTTCAATCGCAATGTCCTTGGAAAGTCGCCGGCCGGACGAGTAACGGCGAAGTCGAAGCCGATGCGATTGTCCAAGTGCCTGGGCATGCCGGCGATATAGCCTTCGACTTGAATTTCCCGGTTTTGCCAAGCATCGGGCAAGCGCTCACCGAGGCGCCAACCCCCGAATCCGGCCGCCCAAAGCGCGCCGGCCAATAACGCGGCCAAGCCGACCTGACGCTTGTACGCGCTCAGCAGCAATAATGCCGCCAACGCCGACCACTCCCAATCCACCGGTAGCCGCTGCCATTGTTGCACCCAAACGATGCCGGCCAACACCGCCAAAGCCGCGATCGCCATCGGCTAGCGCATTCCGATCGCCAACGCCGGGATGGGCCGCGCCACTCTAGGCCGGATCATCCGCCGGCAACCCCGGCAATTCGATCAACGGCCTGACTTCGACCGTGCCCTTGCGCGCCATCGGAATCCGCGCGGCGATGGCAATCGCCTGATCCAGATCGGCGGTTTCCACCAAGTAGTAGCCGCCGAGTTGCTCGTGGGTTTCGGCAAACGGGCCGTCGGTGACCAGACACTGCCCATCGCGCACCCGCACGCTGGTTGCCAACGCGGTGGGTTGCAGCGGACTGGCGGCCAGATATTGGCCGCGTTCCGCCAAATCGCGCGCCAGCTGCAAGGACTCCTGATAACAAGCCTGGCGATCATCGTCCGCCAGCGTCCGCTCGGCAAAGTAAATCAACAACAAGTATTTCATATAGTCTCCAAATAAAAACCTTCGGCCGACCGCCGCTCCGGGGTGCCCCTCGGCTCAAAACCGCGGTTTCGAAAACCAGCGGCTAGGTCATTGCCGGACGATCGCCCCGTCGCGATAGCGAGGCCCGGCATCCTCGCCCAGCCATCGAAGCCGGTGGCGACCGCCTGCTCAACCCAAACCCAACGCGGTCAAGGTTTGACTATCCTCGGCGACCGGGCGCACTTCCACGCAACCGAAGCGCGCGCCTGGGATTCGGGCGGCGATTCGGATCGCCTCGTTCAGATCGGCGGCCTCGATTACATAATAACCGCCCAACTGCTCCTTGGTTTCGGCAAACGGCCCGTCCGTGGTGGTCACGTTGGCATCGCGGACCCGCACCGTGATGGCCGCGCTGGCCGGCAACAATCGGTTGCAAGCCAAGTAATGGCCGCTGGCCCGAATCGCTTCGGTAAATTCGGCGTACTCTTCAAAATGCCGGTCGGCGGCGGCCGGCTCCATGTCTTCCATGACTTTTTCGGCACAAATCAGGCAAAGGTATTTCATCGGTTACTCCCAGCGTCGAGTTTCGGGTAAACCTAATAAAAGCCGTTGGGCGATGAAAAATCCCGCTCGTCGAGTTTGTCGAAGGGCGGGCGGGATTTTCATTCAGCCATCGAGTAAGCATATTGCGGGCCGTTCATGCTTCGACGTTGCTCTCGGCAAATACGCCATGCGTTGCCCGACCTTCCGCATCGATGCAAGTCGAGCGCGAACGGAACGCAATACACTTCAAGCGCTCTTTTTTAGGATCAACGCTAGTCGTTTGGCGACGATCCGATTCGACATCACCTGCAAGAATTTTCAGCCGGCCAATTCGGCCAGTCGGCGCTGTAAAAACCGCCGCTCGGGTTCCTGCTTGACTAGCGCCAGCGCGCGTTGATAGGCGGCGATCGCGCCGGCGGCATCGCCCAAGCGCCGGTACAAATCGCCGCGCGCGGCGTGAGCCAAATGGTAGCCGGCCAATTCGCCGCGCGCCAGGATAGCGTCGATCACGGCCAAGCCGGCGCAGGGGCCGTCGCGCATCGCCAGCGCGACGGCCAGATTCAACTCGACGACCGGCGACGATTGCACTGTCAGCAGCAATTGATACAAAGCGACGATCTGCGGCCAATCGGTGGCTTCCGGGCAGGCGGCCTCGGCATGCAAGGCGGCGATCGCGGCCTGCAAGGCGTAAACCCCCGGCCGGCCGCCGCCCAAGGCGGCTTCGACCCAACGCTGGCCTTCGGCGATTTGCGCGCGATGCCACAGCGAGCGGTCCTGGTCGGCCAGCAAGATCAATTCGCCGTCGGCGGAGGTTCGCGCCTCGCGCCGCGCATCGTGCAGCAACATCAAGGCCAACAAACCGAATACTTCCGGCTCCGGCAACAACTCGGCCAGCAGGCGACCCAACCGCACGGCCTCGCCGGCCAGATCGGGTCGGGTCAGACTGGCGCCCGACGACGCCGAATACCCTTCGTTGAACACCAGATAAACCACCCGCAACACCGAGGCCAAACGGTCCGGCAATTCCTCGGCGAGCGGCACCCGATACGGAATCTTGGCGTCGCGAATCTTGGCCTTGGCGCGAACGAGGCGTTGCGCCAACGTCGGCGTGGGCGTCAGGAAGGCCGCGGCGATCGCCTCGGTCGTCAAGCCGCAGACTTCCCGCAAGGTCAAGGCCAGATGCGCCTCCGGCGCCAGTGCCGGATGGCAGCAGGTAAAAATCAGCTTCAGCCTGTCGTCCGGCCAGTCTTCGGCGCTGTCGGCCGCCGCATCCGCTCGCGGATCGATCAGCGCGTCGATATCCTCCAGTTGCTCGAAGCGCGACAGCCGACGCAAGCGGTCAACGGCTTTGAAGCGACCGGCTGAAACCAGCCAGGCCCTGGGGTTGGCCGGCAGGCCGTCGCGCGGCCACTGTTCCAACGCGGCCCGAAACGCATCGTGCAAGCCTTCCTCGGCGAGGTCGAAATCGCCGAGCAAGCGAATCAAGGTCGCCAAAATCCGCCGCGATTCGTCGCGGTATAGCACCTGAACCTCGGCGCGGATGGCGTGTTCGTCGGGCAAATGCATTGAGGAGTCACAGTTTGAGCGATGGGTTGGGAGGGTCGCCGCGAGCCGGGAGACCGGTTCTCGCGGCCGGGCCACCCCGGTCGGGCTTTGCGGCATCGGGAGCGGCGCGGCTGGAATATTACCTCAGTCGGCGGGCGCTCGGTGAAATTTCGCGGTCGCCGGGCGCCGGCGATTGCGGCAAAATAGCGGGCCCACTTACCCGCGCCGATTGCCATGTCCGAATTGCAATACCCGATCATCGTCCGTCCCCGTTTTCGATTCGCCGCGCGTCGGCTTTGGGTGCAATGCCATCTCTACCTGGCCTTGTCGGCGGGGTTGCTGTTCGCGCTGATGGGCCTGACCGGCAGCCTTTGCGTGTACCGGGAAGAAATCGACAACCTCCTCAACCCGCACTTGCGCGCGCCCGCCTACCGCGCCGACGCCGAGACGCTGGCATTGGACAAGCTATTCGCGGCCCTGCGCGCCGCCGAACCGGATCGGCACGGCGCCTGGACGCTGGAAATGCCGCGCGCGGCGGATGGCGCGATCACCGCCTGGTTCGACAAGCCCAAGGAAAGTTACGAGCAATATTACGCCCCGCTGATGGTTTCGCTGGACCCTTACACCGGTAAGGTGTTGGACCGGCGGTTTTGGGGGCAAACCCTGACAACCTGGATATTGGACCTGCACAGCCAGTTGCAGTGGGCCGCCACCGGCCGCACCGTGGTGGCGTGGCTGGGCGGCCTGCTGATGCTGTCGGTACTTAGCGGGCTGGGCTTGTGGTGGCCTGGCCGCGAACGCCTCGGCGAGGTGTTCAGAATACGCCACGCCAGCTTGGTGAAACTGGCCTTTGACTTGCACCGTTGGCTGGGCCTGCTCAGCGGCGGCGTCTTGTTGATTCTGGCCTTTACCGGATTTCATCTGGCCTACCCGGCCCTGCTGGAAACACTGACCGCCGCCGACGGCATGGGCCACGGCGACGAGGGCCCGGCGGTACGCAGTACCGGCGTGCCGAACAACCGACCGGTCAATCTGGCCGAAGCGGTGTTGGTGGCGCGCGGGCCGTTCCCGAAATCCGAAGTGCGACGGATAACGACGCCGGTCGGCGAACTGGGCACCTATCGGATCAACTTGCGCCAACGCGACGAAATCAATCAGCACCATCCGTTCACGACCGTTTGGGTGGACCGGTGGAGCGGGCAAATCCGCGACGTGCGCAACCCGCACAAATTTTCTGCGGGCCAGCGCTTTACCACTTGGCTGTGGCCGCTGCATACCGGCGAGGCGTTCGGCGCGGCCGGTCGGTTTCTATGGTTTCTGACCGGGCTGGCGCCCGCCCTGCTCTACATCAGCGGCTTGCTGCATTGGTTGCATCGGCGCGGTTGGTTGGCCGACCGCGCAATCGATTGGCCGGACTTGGCCGCGCGCGGCGGAACCGCCTGCCGCGCCGGCGCCGCCGGCGTGCGCCGTTGGCTGGCGATCCGCGTACTGCCGATGTTGCGCGATTTCAGCGCCAAACGCGGACGCTGACCGGGCGGCGGCGAAACGCCAAGCCCCGAAGCCGCCAAGCTCGGAGCGCCCCCGCCGACCGCTAACGAAACAAGGTTGCCGCTAATTCCCGGACCGCGGACGCCTGCTCTCCCAAGCGCAGATACACTTCGGCCTGGCGCTCGGCGCCGATGCCGATCTCGTTCAAGCCGCTCAGCGGCGGCCATTCCTCGTCCTTGCCGGCCCGGCAAGCCATCCGGGCGGCGGCGTGTACCAATTGGACCGCCCGCCAGTGGTCGCCACGATAGTCCGGCTCGCCGTGACGAGCGACAGTCACGACCAATTCCGGCGCCAAACCCCATTGCTCGGCCAAATAGCCGCCTACTTCGCAGTAATCGCCCTGCAAGGCGTGCCGCAGCAGCCGACTCAACGCAATTTCCGGATGGCTCCGCTTGTATTCCAGCACGATTTGGGTTTGCTCCGGCATCGTATCGGCCAGACACAACAAGCCGATGTTGTGCAAAATGCCGGCGGTTCTGACGGTTTCCGCCAACCCGCTATCGCCGAGCGGTTCGGCCAAGCGGGCGGCGGCCTGACCGGTCAACATGCCGCTGACCCAATAGCGGCGCAGATCGAACGCCCGACATTTGCCGGGATGAAACGGCTTCATCACCGCCAAGCCGATGCCGACCGCCCTGATCACGTTCATGCCCAATTTCAGGCAGCAGCGCTCTATCGAAGTCACCGGCTCGCCGTGGCCGTTGGCCCAAGCGGAGTTGGCCAGGGCCAGCAAACGGGCGCAAATGGTCGGATGGTAGGTCAATACTTCGGCCAGCGCCGGATAATCCAAATCATCGTCCACCAAGGCCCGCAGCAAATGGTGGACATCGTGCGGCAGCACCAACACTCGCTCCAATCCGCTCCGCCACAGCGGCGCCGCCTCAGTGACCATCGCCGGCCATTCCCGAAGCAAGCCCGCTTTCGGCCTGCTCAAGCCGAAAATCCTTCCCGAACAAAGCCGGCAAGTCCTTGGCCGGCAAGGGCTGGCTGAAATAATAGCCCTGGATGATCTGGCAACCCAAGCCGCTCATCACCATGGCTTGTTCGATGGTTTCGACGCCTTCGGCCACCATCTTGAACGCCATAGCATTGGCCATGCCGATGATGGTGCCCAGCAAAATCGGCGTTTGCGGATTGGTCAACACGTCCTGAACGAACACCCGATCTATTTTCAAGCAATCGACCGGCAGGTGTTTGAGCGACGCCAGCGACGAATAACCGGTGCCGAAATCGTCAATGGCAATCCGGCACGACCTTGCCTTCAGCTGCTGAAAAATCGCCATATCCGCTTCGGTTTGCATGACGCTTTCGGTCACTTCCAGCGTCAGCGCGTCGGCCGGCAAATCCGACGCCTTTAACGCCGCATTCAAAATATCCAACAATCGCGGATCGCGGAATTGGCTGGCCGACAGGTTGACCGCGACGGTGAGCGGCACCATGCCCAGTTCGTGCCAAGCCTTGAGTTGGCGACACGCCGCGCCGATCACCCAGGCACCGAGTTGTTGAATCAAACCCAGCGCCTCGGACAGACCGATGAATTCGCTGGGCCCGAGCAAGCCGCGTTGCGGATGCCGCCAGCGCAACAAGGCCTCGACGCCGATCACCCGGCCGGTCACCATGCTGACCTGGGGTTGGTAATACAATTCGAATTGCTCCTTTTCCAGTGCTTCGCGCAACATTTGTTCGTCTTGCAGGCGTTTGATTGCCAACCCGGTCATTTCCGGCCGGTAATAAGCGTAACGTTGCTTGCCGGCGCTTTTCGCGGAGTACATCGCGGTGTCGGCCGCCTTCATCAGGTCGTGTTCGTTGTCGCCGTCCTTGGGATAAATGGCAATACCGATACTCACCCGCGGACTCAAATGATGGCTGCCCAAAATCAGCGGCAGATTGATTTCCTCAAGGCAACGCTCGGCGATTTCCATCGCTTGAAACTCGTCGGTAATCGGGTTGGCGATCACGCAAAACTCGTCGCCGCCCAGCCGGGCGACAAAATCCTCGCCGCGCATCACCCGCTGGATGCGTTGCGCAATCGCCGTCAAAAACTGGTCGCCGACGTTGTGGCCGAAACTGTCGTTAACGTATTTGAATTCGTCCAGATCCAGGAACAGAAACGCAAACTGCTGCTGGCCGCGCTGGGCGGCCTTGATGGTTTGCTGGATGCGTTTTTGATAATGCACGCGGCTGGCCAGACCGGTCAACGCATCGAAGTAGGCCAATTGGTGAATCAATTGCTCGGAGGCTTTCTGCTTGCTGATGTCTTGCACGGTGCCGGTGACGTAGGCATTCGGGCCGCCTTCGACCAGCGCGGTATGTTGGCGCACCGTGATCGGCTGTTCCAAATCGACGCGCAAGCGGTATTCGATATCGTCGACCGCCTCGCCGGCCGCCGCCGCGTCGATTAGCGCCCTCACCGTCGGCTGCTTATCGGGCTCGATCAACTCGATATAGCGATCGAGATCGCCTTGAAAATAGTCGGGCTCCAATCGGCACAACTCCGCCAGATAAGACGAGGTGCCGAACCGGCGCTGCCTGGGTTCCCAAGTCCAATAACCCAGACCGGCGACGCGTTGCGCCGCGGACAATTGCTGCTTGTTGTGTCGCAGTTCGGCGGTGGTCCGGCTGGCGCGCAACAAAAACTTGATGTGATGTATCAACACCACGTGATTGATCGGTTTGACGATGAAATCGGCGGCGCCGACCCTGAAGGCGCGATTGATCGATTCGATGTCGTCCAGGCCGGTGGACATGATAATCGGCACGCCGGCCATTGCCGGCACGGCATGCATGGCCTGGCAGGTATCGAAACCGTCGATGCCGGGCATCACGGCATCCAGAATCACCAGATCGGGCGTTTCCCGGTCCAGCCACGCCAAGGCCGCCTCGCCGCTATCGGCCTCGGCGACGCGATAGCCGGCGCTCCGCAGTTTGGCGCCGGTCACCATCCGAAACCCGGGATCGTCGTCCACCAACAATATGCGGTCGACCTCGCCGTCCGGCGTTTCGTTCTCCGATGCGGATTCCGGCAACCGAGCGTCGCCGTCCGAAT
>NZ_JBYMAP010000088.1:0-16667 GCF_057766305.1 Methylomonas sp. BG-2
TCTCGCCGGGTGCGACGCCGGCACAGTCGGCGTCCAGCACGATAAAGCAATTGGCGAGACTGGCGACTTTCAACTGGTGAGACTCTTGGCCGCCGGCCAGCTCGACCGCATATTGACCCGGCGCGATTTGGCGGACGAAGCCGCGTTGGTACTCCTGTCGGCCGGCGGATTTTTTCAGGCGGCTGTCGCAGCGCGCCAGCAATTGCAAAGGTCCCGTGACGGGTTCACCGGCTAAACAACGCAAGGCCGGCGCCACGAATTTTTGGTAAGTGACCAATACCGCGGCCGGGTTGCCCGGCAGGCCGAAAAACCAGCTGGAGCCGATCTTGCCGAAAGCCAGCGGCTTGCCGGGCTTGATCGCCAATTTCCAGAACTCGACTTGGCCGCATTTGGCCAGGGTTTCTTGAACGTAATCGGCGTCACCGACCGAGGCGCCGCCGGTGGATAGAATCAGGTCGAAACGGTTGGCCGCATCCAGCAAGGTATGTTCGAGCAAAGCCGGATCATCTCTGACGATGCCCAGATCGACGATTTGATGGTTGGTGTCGGCCAACAGTCCGGATAGCAAATAGCGGTTGCTGTCGTGGATTTTGCCGTGTTCCAAGGGTTCGCCGAGCGGCGTCAATTCGTCGCCAGTCGAGAAAAAGCCGATATTCAGCCGGCGGCGGGCGCGGATTTCCGCAACGCCGGCGCCGGCCAACAAGGCCAGATCGCTGGCGGTTAACTTTTTCGGAGCGCTGATCAAGGTGTCGCCGCGATGCACGTCGCTAGCTATGGCGCGGACGTTTCTGCCACTGGGGCAATCGGCGCCGAACAGCGCGAACTCACCGTCTCGTTCGACTTGCTCTTGCTGCACCACGCTATCGACCCCGTCGGGTACCACCGCGCCTGTGAAAATTCTGATGCACTCGCCAGCCGCCAGTTCGCCAACGAAGGGTTGGCCGGCCCAAGCGGTGCCGACGACGCGTAAGCGGAAGGCTTGACCCGCCACTATTTGCGTGCTGTTTAACGCGTAACCGTCCATCGCCGCGTTGGGCTGCGGCGGAATGTCTTGCGGCGCTTGCGGACTTTCCGCGATGACGCGGCCGAGTGCGCTCGATAGCGCGACGGTTTCGGTTTCCGATAGCGGAATGATCGCGGCGGCGATCCGGGCCAGAGCTTGTTCGGCGCTAAGCAGCGGAGTGTGGCTTGGGTAACAGTGATTGGTCACGTTAGCGAGCTCAAATAGGTGTTGAGAATGAAGTCGGCAATCGCCGACGGATCGTTGAGATCGAGATTGGGTATCGGCGGTTCTGGTTGCAACCGGGTATCGCAGGCAATCGCGATAATGCTGGGATCGTCGGGATAAAGCAAGGGTTTGCCCAACGCGGGTCGATGCAACTCAATTTTGGGATAGTGTTCGTCGCGAAAGCCTTCCACCAAGATCAGGTCCAGGCCGGCGCTTGGAAATGCCGCTAATTGCTCGGCTAGCGTGACCTCGGTGGCGGCCGACAATTCGCTGATGATCGCGCGTCGGAAACGCGATACCAGCATGACCGGTGTCGCGCCGGCTAGCCTGAGCCGGTAACTGTCCTTGCCGGGCTGGTCGATTTCGAAATCATGGTGACTGTGCTTGATCACGCCGACATTCAGCCGGTTTGCCTTCAGCAGCGGCAACAGCCGGGTCAATAGCGTGGTTTTACCGGTGCCGCTGTAGGCGGCGAACCCCAACAGTGGCGGCGGGTGAAGCATCGCGGGTCTCGAAGGCGCAAGAATGCCGAGTATTCTAAGGTATTATGGCCAGCCTTGGGTGGCGGTCCGGAGGTCGGGTGATACGTTTGGTTTTACTGTTGCTGGTGATTGGCTTGTTTTTCGCGGCTCGCTGGTGGATGGCGCTGCCGACTAAGCCATCGGCCGACAAAATACGCCAATGGCTGATGGTTGGCGGCGTGCTGCTGTTGGCGGTTTTAGTGTTGAGTGGTCGCCTGGGTTGGTTGCTCGGCGCGCTGGGTTTGGCGGCGGCGTTTGTCTGGCGCAGTTTACCGGTCTTGATCAGAGTGGCGCCGCAATTACAACGCTTATGGCTTTGGTTTCGTGCCAGTCGCCGCGATTCCGGGCGAGAGGGCGAGACTGGGTCGGGTCGCGGGCGCGCGGGCGGTAAGACCGCGCCGATGACCGAGGCCGAGGCCCTGGAAGTCTTGGGGCTGAAAGTCGGCGCCAGCCAAGCCGACGTCGTGCAAGCCCATCGCAAGCTGATTTCGCGTGTGCACCCCGACCGTGGCGGGTCCGACTATTTGGCAGCGCGGATCAATTTGGCAAAGCGGGTGCTGCTGAAAAATTGAGTGGGCCAGCATCGTGCCGGACCGTTATTCGGTTTGAAATTCGAATTTCTGTGAAGCGCATCACCTTGAGCGAAAGATAAATCTGATCGAAGTCGGATTTTGATTTTGAACTTGGTGTGAAATGGTCGCGGTTTCGATATTCTGCAGTTGTCGGATCAATTCTAAAAAAGAGATGTGAGCCACAAAAAAACCTGGAAATTCAATTCATAGGACAAAAAAATTAAAGTTATACTGGCGCTCGCCGTAAACAGCGATAATTTCTAAGTTTATTCTGGGGCGAAAAAAAAGGGAGTTGAGGGTTGCAGTTGGTTGGACCGTCCTATCGGGCCGGACTAGGCGACGTAAGGATTGCACTCTAATCCGTATTTGAGATTGAAGGCCGATTCGTTTCAACGGACGGCTCTAACAGAACAATAACTGAATCACAAGCCAAATACCTGGGAGATTAATCATGATGGAAGAAGCGATAGATGTAATAAAAGACATGGATATGCCCGATTTCATTTCCTTCGATGAAGTGGAAGACGAAATTGAAGAGGTCGATCCCGCCGAAACGTTCAAACTAGCCGAAATCGACACCAGCGATTCGCAAAACGAAGGCACTTTCGACGCGACCCGAGCCTATCTTAACGAACTTAGTAAATCCCAACTGCTGACCGCCGACGAAGAGAAAATTTACGGCCGGCGCACTCAACAAGGCGATCCGCAAGCCCGCAAAATCATGATTGAAAGCAATTTGCGGCTGGTCGTGAAAATTTCCAGACGTTACTTAAACCGTGGGCTCCCGCTGCTGGATCTGATCGAGGAAGGCAATCTTGGCTTGATTCGGGCTGTCGAAAAATTCGATCCCGATCGCGGATTTAGATTTTCCACTTATGCTACTTGGTGGATCCGTCAAACGATAGAGCGGGCCATCATGAATCAAACTCGCACGATTCGCTTGCCGATTCACATCGTCAAGGAAATGAATGTTTACCTTAAGGCTCAACGCAGCCTGGCGCAACAACTCGATCACGAACCCACCGTGGATGAGATTGCCAAACATCTGGACAAGCCCGCGAAAACCGTCAGCAAAATGCTGAAATTGAACGAGAGAGTCACCTCGGTCGATGTGTCGTTCGGCAAGGATTTCGACAAGCCTCTTTTGGAAACGATATCGGAGGAAGAGAGTCGCAGTCCGGCTGAAATCCTGCAGGAAGACTTCATTCAAAGCAACGTTACCCACTGGGTCTACCAATTGGGCGAAAAACAACGTGAAGTGATTTGCCGTCGATACGGCCTGTGTGGTTTCGAAAACGCTACCCTCGAACAAGTCGCGCTGGAAATGGGTGTTACTCGTGAGCGAGTCAGGCAAATCCAGATGGATGGCTTAAAGCGTCTGAAAGAAATCCTGGAAACCAACGGTTATTCGTTCGAATCCATTTTTAATTAAGTCAATTGTCCGCTGGTTATTCTGGTGTGGTGGACGTTTCGTTCTCTCCGCCAGGATTGGAGCGGACTGTTTATGTTAGTCGGTACGGTATAGCGGTAGGCTGGAAATCCTCCGGTCGATTTCCGCTACCGTGGCGGCATACAGCGGGCTCCCTACCTTTTGATAACGGCTCTTGAATGTCTGAGCGTCCATATGCTCCGGCAAGTCTTGCACATCGGGGATAATCGCCGAATAGTCCTTGATTTGCGATAAAGCCTTCTGTAATTCCTTGGCCCGTTGCGGGGTCGAAATAGCGATCGTGCCAAACTTCGCGCCGGCCCGGTCCGCGCTCAAGTCGATAAAGCTAAAGCCGCTGCCTTTTTCCGCATCGCCCAACTCCTTGTCCACGCCCAGTTGTTCGCCTAATAATTTGGCATCGACCGCCGCCAACAGCGCCGATGCGATGAAATGTTGCGGAATGTCGACGCGTTTGTAGGCATAGACCGGGAGTTCCTTGTTGTACACCAAGCCGATCGGCAAAAAGCGGCGCAGCTCGCTTTTATAGATGTAGCTGCCGACCGCGATAATGATCGCGCGATTTTCCCTGATCGCATCGGCTTCCTCGGTATTCCGGTAGGCAAACTCGAACAGGGGCTGCAGCAGATCGATCAACGATAAGCGCCAGGCCGGATCGTGTTGGCCGACAATCGCGTTGATCTGTTGCTGATAGCGGTGCAGATTGGGGTATTCCCGATGTTTTTGTATGGCAAGCTGCTTTGCCGATTCGACCACCGAGCCTAGATAGCTTACTTCCAATGCCGTCGGGGTAATCCTGACGTTTTGCACGTATTGGCTGGCGACCAACCAATATTTTTTCAGCGGCGGATATTCCACGACAGCGGGAATCAGGATATTCGCGGCGGGATCAGGGATTGATATTTCGCCGATTTTGAAGGACTTGATACGTATGCCGTGCTCGGCTTGCCGAAGGCTGAAGCTAATGTCCAAATAGCGGCCCCATGGGTTTTGCGGTACGAAGATCGCGATTTGCGCTTGTAGGCGGTCGTTGAGCAACTGGATCTGGGTGGTGTTTTCGACAAAGTGATTGAGCAGATAGCTGACCGCGATGTTCAAATCCTTTTGGTTGAGTTTGACGGTCTTTACCGAGTCGCGCTCCTCGCTGCTGACGTTCAGTAATTGCTTGGCGCGTTGGATGTCGTCGCGATTCAGGCTTTGTTGGACTTGCGGTGAAGGACTGTCGTCCAGCGCGAAACACAGTAAAACCGTGATCGCTAGCGCCAGTCCCGCCAGCGGATAAAGCAGGCGTTTTAGCATTGATCCAAGATCAAATTGAAGCGGCTTTCCTTTAAATACAGCATTTCTTTTCTGAGGTCGGCATCGGTTAACGGTGCCTGTTCCAGCCAGCCTTGCGCAAACTCGATGCGGATGTTGCGATCTTCGATGCTGAGTTTGAAGTCAGGGCGCGGGCTATGCCGATTGCGGTGCAGGAGCGCGGCCAGTCTGAACAAGATCGCCATGATCGGCGCGTGTTGCCGCCAAGGCATCGGCAGATCCTCGAAGCGGCAGGCCTTGAATTTCTTCCGGTGGCTGCGCACCAACGAAGCCAGCAACAATTGATCCTGTTTGGAAAATCCGGCCAGATCGCCGTTCTCGATGATATACGCACTGTGTTTGTGGTACTGGCTATGGGCGATCTCGAAGCCGATTTCATGCAGATCGGCCGCCCATTCCAAAAACTGCAGCGATGCCGGGTTGCCGGCAAAGCAGGGGTGGCTGTCCAATTGTTCAGCCATATAGCGGAGCGTCGCCTTGAGCTGCTCACTGTGGCGGCGGTCGGTGTGGTAGCGGGCGGTGATCAATTCGCAAGTTTGGCCGCGAATATCGTGGTTATAGATCCGGCCCAACAAATCGTAGACCAAGCCTTCCCGCAACGCGCCGTCCGCGACGGTCATTTGTTCGATGTTCAGCGTCTTGAAAGTCGCGTAGACAATGGCTACCGCGCCGATGAAGACCGGCCGCCGCTCAATGCTGAGCGCCGGAAAATCGATCTCGGCGATGTCGTTCAGCTTCAACAGATGCTCGACCAGCGCGTCCAGGCCCGCCATCGTAATGCCGTTGTTGCTCCAGCCCGAGGTTTGCAACACATTGCTGACGGCCTTTAGACTGCCCGAAGCGCCGATCGCCTCGTCCCATTGCTTGCGGTTATAGGTATCCTGAAACGGTTCCAGGTGGTGCTCGGCAAACAACATCGCGTTGCGAAAGGCTTTCTTGTTGATCTTGCCGCTTTTGAAAAAGGCCTGGCTGACCGTCACGCAGCCCATGTTCAGACTTTCCTTGGTATGGGCGACATCTTCCCGGCCGATGATGTATTCGGTACTGCTGCCGCCGATGTCCATTACAAAACGGTTGTTGGCATCGCTGCCCAGGCTGTGGGCGACGCCCTGGTAAATCAGCCGGGCTTCCTCGATGCCGGAAATAATGTGGATTGGATGGCCCAGGGCTTTCTCGGCCTTGTTGATGAATTGTTGCGAATTGCGGGCGATGCGCAACGTATTGGTGCCGACGATCGCCACGCTGTGCGGCGGAAAGTTGCGGATACGCTGGCCGAATCGCTCCAGGCAGGCCAGCGCCCGTTCCTGGGTGTCCGGCTCCAGATAGCGGTTATGATCCAGCCCCGCCGCCAACCGCACCATCTCTTTCAAACGGTCCACGGTTTGGAGTTTGCCGTTCATCAGGCTGCAGATAATCATGTGGAAGCTGTTCGAACCCAGGTCCACGGCGGCAACGCTGGTCGGTATCGGAAAGGGCAAAGTAGTATTCCTGTTCGGGCTGCTGAGTAAATGCCAATTCTGATAGAATCGACTGCTTTTACGGCCGGCGATCCCGCGCCGGAACGTCATCACTACCGCGGGGCATTATAAACTAGAGCATGACGGCTTTATCCATCCGCAACCTAAAAAAAACCTATAACAACGGCTTCCAGGCCTTGAACGGCGTGGACTTGGACGTCGAACTCGGCGATTTTTTCGCGCTGCTCGGCCCCAACGGCGCCGGTAAATCGACCTTGATCGGCATTGTCAGCTCGCTGGTCAACAAGACCAGCGGCAGCGTCGAAATCTTCGGTCACGACCTGGATCGGGACCAGGCCGCCGCCAAAAGCTGCCTCGGCTTGGTGCCGCAGGAAGTCAACTTCAACCAATTCGAGACCGCGCACAACGTGGTGATGAACCAAGCCGGTTACTACGGTATTCCCCGCCAGCAAGCGCTAAGGCGCACCGAAATCTGCTTGCGGCAAATGGAGTTATGGGACAAGCGCGATACCGTGTCGCGGCGCTTGTCCGGCGGCATGAAGCGGCGGCTGATGATCGCCAGAGCCATGGTGCACCAGCCGCGCTTACTGATCCTGGACGAACCCACCGCCGGCGTTGACATTGAAATCCGCCGGGCCATGTGGGAGATGATGCAAGAGGTCAACCAACAAGGCACGACCATCATTCTGACCACCCACTATTTGGAGGAGGCCGAAAGCCTGTGCCGCAACATCGCCATCATCAACGACGGTCGGATCATTGAGCATTCGGCAATGAGCGATCTGCTGGCCAAGCTACATACCGACCATTTCGTGCTGGACGTGGCCGAGCCGTTGCGCGAGGCGCCGGCCATCGCCGGTTGCGCGATCGCGCTAGCCGGCGAACGGGTGCTGGATGTTTCGGTGCCGAAAGCGCTGGGCCTGAATCGGCTGTTTCAGGAGCTGTCGGCGCGCGGCGTCGAGGTACTGAGCCTCAGAAACAAATCCAACCGATTGGAGCAAATGTTCATGGACCTGGTGCAATGATGTATTCGGTCGCGTTTTGGACGATATTGGGCAAGGAAATTCGCCGCTTCACCCGCATCTGGCCGCAGACCCTGTTACCGCCGGCCATTACGACCGCGTTGTATTTTTTGATCTTCGGCAAACTGATCGGCGACCGCATCGGCTTGGTACACGGCGTCAGTTACATGGATTACATCGTGCCGGGCATCATATTGATGTCGGTGATCAGCCATTCTTATTCCAACGTGGTGTCGTCGTTTTACTCCACCAAGTTTCAACACCATATCGAGGAATTGCTGGTGGCGCCGGTGCCGAATTACGTGATTCTGGCCGGCTACGTGTGCGGCGGCATCGCCCGCGGCGTATTGGTTGGTTTGGTGGTGGCGGCGATTTCGATGCTGTTTACCAAAATCCAAGTCCTGCATTGGGAGGTGGCCTGCCTGGTGTTCGTATTGACCGCGACCTTGTTCGCGCTGGCCGGCTTCATCAACGCGGTGTTCGCCGACAGTTTCGACGACATCTCGATCATCCCCAACTTCGTGCTGACCCCGCTCAGCTACCTGGGCGGCGTGTTTTACTCGGTGGCGATGCTGCCGGGCGTCTGGCAACGGGTGGCCCAGGCCAATCCTATCCTGTACATGATCAATGCCTTTCGCTACGGCTTGATAGGCGTCAGCGACGTCCCCATCCTGCTGGCCTTCGAAATGACCGCAGGCGTCATCGCGCTGCTGATAGGCCTGAGCCTGTGGTTGCTGCATAAAGGCGTCGGCATAAAAACCTGAGCCTATTTCGGGGCTTAAGCCACGCTGGTCGCACGCAGGAAGTCTGGGCCAAGCGCCGCAACGAATGGTCGCTCAGTCGGTCGATTGCAGCAGTTTGCGCAGCGCGGTCGGGTTTTTGATGGCGATGAAGCGGTTTTGCACGCTGATCAGATCGTCGTCCTGGAATTTTTTCAGCATCCGGCTGACCGTTTCCAGCGCCAGGCCCAGGTGATTGCCGACTTCCTGGCGGGTCAGCGACAGTTTGAATTCGGACGACGAAAAGCCGCGCCGCTTCAAGCGCTCGGACAGGCTGATCAGGAAATAAGCCAGTCTCTCCTCGGCCGGACGCTTGCTGAGCACCAACTGGTTTTTGTCTTCTATCATTTTCTCGCCGGTATGGCGGAACAATTCCCGAGTCAGGCTGGGCACGTTTTGGAACAATTCTTCCATGCTGTCGGCCGGCAGGATGCAGAAACTCATGGTTTCCAACGCGATCGCCGCGCAGCCGTGCTTGGCGCCGGACAGGCCGTCGAAGCCGAGCAGTTCGCCGGGCAGCAAGATGTTGAGAATGTGTTCGTTGCCGTGGTTGTCGTTGGCCACCAGCTTGGCGCTGCCGGACTTGATCGCCAGAATGCCGCGAAAATTATCGCCCTCGCGGTAGATGAAATCGCCGCGTTGCAGGGTTTTTCGGGCGCGGATCACCTGGCTGATGTTGGCGATTTCGGTTTGCGACAAGCCGCGCGGCAGGCAAATGTTGTCCAGGCTGCAATTGGCGCAACTGACTTGCTTGTTGAGGGCGGTGACCTTGGCGTCGGTGCCGGCCGAGTCGCAATGTTGCGGGTTGTTCATTCGGCTGCTCCGTCCATGTCCCGGTGGTAGCCGACGATGCGTTCCACCTCGTTTTTCGAGCCCAAAATGAGCGGCACCCGTTGATGGATGCTGGTGGGCTTGACGTCGAGTACTCGTTCCCGGCCGGTGCTGCAGGCGCCGCCGGCCTGCTCGATGATGAAGGCCATCGGGTTGGCTTCGTACAGCAGGCGCAGCTTGCCGGGTTTGGCCGGGTCGCGTAGATCGAAAGGGTACATGAAAACCCCGCCGCGATTCAAAATCCGGTAAACCTCGGCGACCAGCGACGCCACCCAGCGCATGTTGAAGTCACGCTCGCGCGGACCGTCGGTGCCGGCGACGCATTCGTCCACATAGCGCTTGATCGGGGCTTCCCAGAAGCGTTGGTTGGACATGTTGATCGCGAATTCGCTGGCGTCTTCCGGAATCTTCATGTTGCAGTGGGTCAGGATGAATTCGCCGACGTCCTGATCCAACGTAAAGCCGTTGACGCCGTTGCCGGTGGTCAGCACCAGCATCGTCGACGGGCCGTACAATACGAAGCCGGCGCAGACTTGTTCGCTGCCCCGGCGCAGAAAATCCTCGGGTTCCGGCTCGACGCCTTCGCGGCAGCGCAGGATGGAAAAGATGGTGCCGACGGTCAGATTGATGTCGATGTTGGACGAGCCGTCCAGCGGATCGAACAACACCAGGTATTTGCCCTTGGGGTATTGCTTGGGAATCTGGATCGGGTCGTTGATTTCCTCGGAGGCCATGCCGCCCAGCGAGCCGCTCCAGTCCAGGGCCTTGACCATGATGTCGTTGGTGATGATGTCCAGCTTTTTTTGGACTTCGCCCTGGACGTTTTCCGAATCCGCGCTGCCCAGCACGCCGATCAGCGCGCCGCAATTGACCCGGTGCGAGATTTGCTTGCAGGCGGTGACGATGTTGTTCAGCAACAGCGTGAAGGTACCCGAAGCCTCCGGCAGCCCGCGCTGCTGTTCGATGATGAACTGGGTCAGGGTGACTTGGTTGGTCATGCGGTGGTTCTCCGTCGGGTGTTCGAGTTGGGGTTCAGGCGCAACGCCCGCGCGCGACCGAATGGTCGGCGGAAATCGGTTGGCGCGCGGCGCGAAGAGGTGGCCGGGAATGGTTTCATCGGGGCGTTCAGACTTTTTCGCTTAACAGCGTTTGCGGCGGTAACGCGGGCGGCTGGGGCTGGGTGGGTTGGCCTTGCTGTGCGTCCATAAATCCGGGCGTTAATCCTTTTTGTTCAAATTGGTGCCTGAGTTCGGGCAGGCGGCTGTCGATCAGCTCGACGGTACGCGGCGACTCGCTCCAGAAGCGGGTGTTGACGCTGCCGTCGTAGCAGGAAATTTTACAATGTATTGTACCAATAAGCGGTGGGCTTAGGGTAATGCTGACGGTCCAGGCGTCCTGGCGCTCCTCGGTGCCGCCGGCTTGATCGCGTTCGATGCACAGCCGCAAGCTGTCGGCTTGATCGGCGTTGAAGAACGGCAATTCCAGAAACCAGGCCTGTTTAGTCGCGTCGTCCCTGGGTAGCGAATTCAGTTGATCGAGCGTCAATTTGGCCAGACCGCCCTGGGCTTTTTGCAGCGTCTCGCCGAGCGGTTCGCGCTCGGCGGCCGGCAGCGCGGTTTGTTCGGCCAGTTCCTGGCGAAGCAAGGCCACGAATTTGGTCAACTTCAGCTTGAAATCCTCGGGCGGCGGCGCATGGTCCGGCGGCGGATGCGGGCCGCCGAACCAGTCGCTTTCCATGAACAAGCCGGAGCCGCGAATCGCTTGCCGCAGCGGCGCCGGTTCGAGCAAGGCCGCGCGCGGCGGAATCGCCGCCAGCAGAGTCAGCGCGGCGTGTTTCAGGGTTTCGCCGACATTCGCGCCGGCGAAGTCCGCCGTTACCAGACGCGCCAGATGGCCGGCGAACTGGGCCGGCGGGGTTTGCATCGGCAGCAGCTGTTTGTAGGCGGTGGCGACCAAGGCCTCGGTATCCGCGTCGCGAGGCGATAGCGCGACCATCGCGCCGTCCGCGCTTTTAACGATTTGCAACGCCACGGTTTGGCCCGGCGCGGGCGCGGAGACGTTGGTTGGCGCATGGCCGGCGGCCGGTTGGGACCAGGTCCATTGTCTGTCGGTCAGCGTAATCAAGTCGGCGCGCGCGGGTGGGGGAGGCGCGAGCGGACCGCCGGCGGGCGCTTGGGATAGGGCGGCGGGCGGGGTCGGCGGCGTGGCCAACGACGCGGCGGGCGCTGCCGGGCTGGCGGCGGGCAGCAATCGCAGGGTCAATTGACCGCCCTCGGCTTTGACGACGACCGCCGTCAAGCTGGCGGCCGGGTTCGAGTTCGCCGGCGCGGCGGCGGGCGCCGCCGAGGCCGCCGAAGTCGCGGATGCCGTTGTGCCTGGACTCGGCGGCGCGGTCGTCAGTTTGAAAACGCCGCCGTTGGTGTCATTGGGCAACGGCACGAATTCGCTTCGATTCGGCTGGCTGACCGCCACCAGACGCAATTCGGCGGCCGGGAGTAATTTGACGACCTGAAGTTGCAGCGTTTGACCCGCCTGTACCGGAATCCGCGTGGGGTTTTGCAGCGGTAGGCTGCGTTCGCCGACCGCCACGGTCAGGTTGCGGCTTTGGCTATCGACTACCGTGATTTTGGCTTCCAGCAATTGATTGAGCTTGAGTTCGGGAAAGTCCTCGGCGATCTTGCTCAAGCCGACCTGTAAGCGGGCATCCAGCGGCAGGTTGATGTCCATGACTCCCCCTTGGCCGGCGGCCGTCAGGTTTAGGATGATGCGTACTGCTTCGGCCAGGGCCGGTATCTCGGAGTAAATCGGCGTGGCCGATCCGGACGCGGTGATGTCAGCCATGGCGGCGGCCGGCTATTCCAGGCCGAGAATGAAGTCCCATTGCGCGGCGCCGACCGGCATGATGGATAAGCGGTTACCGCGGCGCAGCAAGGCCAATTCGGCCAGTTCGGCCTTTTCCTTCAGTTCCTTCAACGTAATGTTGCGCGCCAATTTGCGGACGAATTTAACGTCCACCATGAACCAGGTCGGTTGCTCCGGCTTGCTTTTGGGATCGAAATGAATATTGTCCGGATCGAAGGCGGTGAAATCCGGATAGCCGGCCTTGACCACCCGCATGATGCCGACGATGCCCGGTTCGGCGCAGTTGGAATGGTAGAAAAATACCAGGTCGCCCGGCTGCATGTCGTCGCGCATCATATTGCGGGCCTGGTAATTGCGGACGCCGTCCCAATGCTCGGTTTGTTCGGGTTTGCGTTGCAAGTCGTCGATGCCGAAAGTTTCCGGTTCGGATTTCATCAACCAATAGTTCATCTCGGTTCCTCGAGGCGGTGGAGAGCTTGGCTCGCATTGTCTCCGCTATTGGTCGTCGGGTGCAAGTACCTCGACGTGGTCGGCGTAAGTTTCGGCGATGCGGTGAAACCGCGGCTCCAGCTCCAGGAAGGCCGCGACGATGTCGGGATCGAAGTGGCTGCCGTTACCCTCGATTATCAAGTTCATCGCTTGTTCGCGCGGGATCGGCGCTTTGTAAACCCGGCGGCAGGTCAAGGCGTCGTAAACGTCGACCAAGGCGAGAATGCGGGCGGACAGTGGAATCGCCGCACCTCGCAAGCCCAGCGGATAGCCGCTGCCGTCCCAGCGTTCGTGGTGGCCGTAGGCGATATCCATGCCGCATTTGATGAAGCCCTGCGACGGATACTGCTCATAGACCGAGCGCAAGGTATCGCCGCCGATCGCCGCGTGGGTCTTCATGATCTCGAATTCCTCCGGCGTCAGCCGGCCGGGTTTTTTCAAAATGGCGTCGGGGATGCCGACCTTGCCGATGTCGTGCAACGGCGAGGAGCGCACCAGATCCTGGGTGAACTCGGCGGTCACGCTGGCGGCATGGCGCTCGGTGCCGCCCATGTGCCGGCAAATCAGGTCGCAATATTTTTTCAGGCGCAACAGATGCG
The DNA here is from genome assembly GCF_057766305.1 of Methylomonas sp. BG-2. Taxonomy (NCBI): domain Bacteria; kingdom Pseudomonadati; phylum Pseudomonadota; class Gammaproteobacteria; order Methylococcales; family Methylococcaceae; genus Methylomonas; species Methylomonas sp. BG-2. The sequence continues at coordinate 13,146 of NZ_JBYMAP010000088.1, forward strand.
AGCCGGTTTCCGGATCGCGGTATTCGGACAGTTTGGCCAGCGCGGTGATGATCGCGTCTTGGGCCTCGATAAAGGCTTCGCGGTGCCAGTGGCTCTGTAGCGCGGTGGCGGTGACGTTGAGTATGCCGATCATTGTCGATAAGGTGTCGGCGGGCAAGGATGGTCCTTCGCCGGCTACCGTGATCAGACCGATGACGCCGCGCGAACTGGCCATCGGCAAACAGGCCAGCGGCTGGCCGGTAAACCAGGCAATGCCGCCGCCGTCCAGCGGCGATCCAAATTGCCAGCGCCGGTTTTCCGCCAGCGCGCGGCGAATCGCGCCGTCGGGCAGATCGGCGACGGCGAACTGGTTCGGTTCACCGTTTTGCGGATGGAAACAACGAAATTGTTGATCCGCTGCCGGACTCAGCCACAAACCGATCGCATCGCTACCGACCAGATCGGCCAACGCGGCGACTAGCGCCGCCACGACGCTTTGCGAGTCGTTCAGCCGGGTCATGTTGGCCACGTAGCGGTATTGCAGGGCGAGGGCGCGGGTCTTCTTGGCCACCAAATCCTCAAGGTGCGCGTTGAGTTGGCCGAGTTGACGGTTGGCTTGTTGCAATTGGCATTGCAGGATTTGCTCGGCCATTTTCAAGCGATATTGTTCCAGGCCGTCGTTCAAGGTTTCGCGCAGAATTTCCGGCGGACAGGGTTTGTTTAAAAAGCGGGCGATATGGGCGCTGTGCAGCGCGTTGACGGCGATGTCCAAATCCGCCCGTCCGGTCAACATCACCAGCACGGTATCGGGATACTGTTGGTAAACCGCATTCAAGAAGACGATGCCGTCCATGCCCGGCATGTTGTAATCGGACACCACCACCGCGAACGGTCCCTGATCGGCCAGGATGCGCAGGCCCGCCGCGCCGCTGTCGGCGACGGTCAACTCGAAATCGCGGCGCAACTGGCGCTTGATGCCTTCCAGCAATAGCGTTTCGTCGTCGACGAACAAGACTTTCCGGCTGATCGTCGAGATGGCGGTCGGCTCGTTGGTCGGATCGGTGGGCAAACTCATCGGCGGCCTCCGGTTTGGTCCGCAACTTTATCCGCCAACGCCCGCCATTCGGTGAGACGTTCCAATTTACCGAGGCGGCCGAGGTAGGCTTCGTCAAGTTGTATCTCGAACAAGTGACAGTCGTCCGGCGGACTGATCGGCTGCAAAAGACAAGCCGCGACGTGAACGGCGGTTAGCGCATTGACGCCGTCGTAATCGGTCTCGTTGGGGGTGTAGTGCAACAGGATGGCTTCGATGATGCGCGGCGGAATTTTCCACAGGCTCAACACATAGGCCGCCGCCTGACAGCGATTGAAGCCGAAAATCTCGGTTTCCAAGCGCGTTATCGGTTGCTCGTGGCGTTTGGCCCGCGCCAACAATTCACGGGTTTTGTCGCCGCCGCGCGACAGAAAAATCAGCAAGCCCATATTGTGCAGCAAGCCGCCCAAATAGGCTTGGTCCGGACGGTCTTCCTGCTGGTTTTCCGCCAGCGCGATCAGGCGCGCCAGTTCGCCGACCCGGCCGGCGTTTTGCCACAAGTATTCCATTTTTCGTTCCAATTCCGGACTGGCGATCGGAAACGCGGTCTTGACGTGCACCGACAACACCAGGTTATTCAGACGCTTGATGCCGATCAGGTTGATAGCGTCGGTCAGACTGGAGACCACCCGGTTCAGCCCGAAATAGGGCGAGTTGATCAGTTGCAGCAATCGGGCGGACAACACCATGTCGCGGGCGAAAATATCGGCGATGTCCTTGGCCGTGGTGTTTTCGGCGGCGATCGCCGCGTTCAACTCGCGGCAGATCGCCGGCAGGCTGGGCAGGGCGTTGGCATCGCCGAGGGTGCCGGCGATCAGCGGATCGCTGACGCAATCCTGAATCTTGAAGATTTGGCTCAGCGCTTCCCGCAAGGTTTCGGCGCTGCACGGCTTGCTCAAATACTGGTGCGCGACTTCCAAGCCCTGCTTCAGGTTGCTTTCGTCGGTGTAGCCGCTCAGTAGGATTCTGACCACGCCGGGATAGCGCTCGGCAACGGTCTTCAGCAGTTCGTAGCCGTGCATGGCCGGCATCATCATATCGCTGACGATCAAATCGATTTTCTCGGCCGCCATGATGTCCAGCGCTTGCGCGCCGCTAGTCGCGAAATACAGCCGCCATTGGTCGCGGTAGGGCCGCAACTGCCGTTGTATGCCTTGAATAACCAATTCCTGGTCGTCGACAAACAATATCTGCTTCTTAGTCATCTTCGGTAACCGGTGGTGGCGGTTCGAGCGGCAATAACACGTGAAAGGTGGTGCCGACGCCGGCCTCGGACTCGAAGTATAGCCGGCCCAGGTGGCGTTCCACGATAATGTTGTGGGCCAGGCTCAGGCCTTGGCCGGTGCCTTTGCCGACCGGTTTGGTCGTGAAAAACAGGTTGAAGACTTTCTCCCGAATTTCGGCCGGAATGCCGGCGCCATTGTCGCGAATGCGGATCTCCGCCATGGCGCCGAGCTGACGGGTGGCAATCTGGATGACTCCGCGTTCGCCGCCTTTTTCTTCGATGGCATGGGCGGCGTTAATGATCAGATTGAGCAGGACCTGGCTGAGTTCGTTGGCGTAGCAGGGCACGGCCGGCAGATCGGCGGCCAGATCGGTTTCGATGTCGGCGACGTACTTGCAGGCGTTGCGGCTGATGGTGATCGCGCTGGCGACGGTGTCGTTCAGATTGACCGCTTGCCGGGATTGGCTGGGTTCGACGTGCGAAAAAGTCTTCATCGCCTTGACGATTTCGGCGACTCTGGACACGCCTTCCAGCGCCTGAGCGATGGCTTTGGGACTGTCGTCCAGAATAAACTCAAGATCGAATTGCTCGCTGAGTTGGTCCAGCCGGGCTCTCGTCTCGGGGGCGGCTTGCCGGTACACCGCGGACCGCCAAGCGTTCAGGTCGGCGAAGTAGCTGTGTAGCGCGGCCAGATTGTCGCCGATGTATTGAATCGGGGTGTTGATTTCGTGAGCCACGCCGGACGCCAACTGGCCGATGGCTTCCAGTTTCTGGGCTTGGCTCAGTTGGGCTTGCAAGGCCTTGGTTTCGCTGATGTCGTCGAGGATGCCGCAAAACAGCGTCTCGCCGTCGATTTCGATCGGGTTGATGTGCAATTGCACCGCGAAGATTTCGCCGGAAGCGCGGCGGCCCTGAAACTCGCGGCGCTGGTTCATGTTTCGGCTTTCCCTGTTCGCGATGTAGTGCGCCAGATAGCCGTCGTGCCGGTCGGCGACATCGGCCGGCATCAGCCGGTTGACGTTTTCACCCAGCATTTGCCCGGCGGCGTAGCCGAAGATGCGTTCCGCGCCGCGATTGAAACTACGGATCCTCCCGACTTGGTCAATGGTAATGATCGCGCTGGGCGTGGTGTCCAGGATCGTATTCAGATGGCGGGTTTGTAGTTCCAGACTGCGCATTTTTTGCTGTAGGATCGCGCGCTGGTGGCCTAGTAGCACACCGACCG
>NZ_JBYMAP010000089.1:0-16343 GCF_057766305.1 Methylomonas sp. BG-2
AAATATCTGCACGTTCAACCGCATTTAAACATGTTTGAATTGGCGCCTCCGTTCGAGCTCCGAATTGTTCCATTCCAAGCACATGAACGTCATACTTTTCAAGTATCTCCCAAACAGATTTCCTATGTTGTTGTAAATCAGTAAACGTCGAAGAGATAAATATGGTTTTTTTCATATCCCTTACCAAAAGCCATAGTAGGTGCTTATATTGCACACCCGTTTATAACGTCAAAAAAGGTGCAATTCACTTTCGCAATTGCACCTCGTATAAACAACCTCAAGCAAATTACTTCTTATCGTCCTTCACTTCCTCGAACTCGGCATCGACCACGTTGTGGTCTTCGGCCTGCTGGCCGCCGGCCGCATGGGCATCGCCGGCGTCGGCGCCGCCTTTTTGCGCGTAAACCCGCTCGGCCAGTTTACCCGAAAGCTCGGTCAGCGCGGCGGTTTTGGCTTCGATAGCGTCCTTATCGTCGCCTTTCAACACGCCCTGCAAGTCGCTGATCGCGGCTTCAATCGCCGATTTTTCGTCGCCGGTGACTTGCTCGCCCAGCTCCTTCAACGATTTTTCGGTGGCGTGGATCATGCCTTCCGCCGCGTTGCGAGCGGAGACCAACTCTTTCAGTTTACGGTCTTCGTCGGCGTGGGCTTCGGCATCCTTGATCATGCGTTCGACCTCGGCATCCGACAAACCGCTGGACGCTTTAATGACGATGGACTGCTTTTTGCCGGTGGCTTTGTCCTTGGCCGACACGTTCAAGATACCATTGGCGTCGATATCGAACGACACTTCGATTTGCGGAATGCCGCGCGGTGCCGGCGGAATGTCCTGTAAATCGAAACGGCCCAACGATTTGTTGCCGGACGCCATTTCCCGCTCGCCCTGTAACACATGCACGGTCACCGCGGTTTGACTGTCTTCGGCGGTCGAGAACACTTGCGAGGCGTTGGTGGGGATCGTGGTGTTTTTCTCGATCAGCTTGGTCATCACGCCGCCCAAGGTCTCAATACCCAGCGACAACGGCGTAACATCCAGCAGTAACACGTCTTTCACGTCGCCGCCCAATACGCCGGCCTGAATCGCCGCGCCCAACGCGACCGCTTCGTCGGGGTTAACGTCCTTACGCGGTTCCTTACCGAACAGTTCCTTGACGAAGGCCTGGACTTTCGGCATCCGGGTTTGGCCACCCACCAAAATCACGTCGTTGATTTTCGAGGCCGACACACCGGCGTCCTTAATCGCTTGCAGGCAAGGGCCCTTGGTGCGTTCGATCAGTTCGTCAACCAGCGATTCGAGTTTGGCGCGGGTCAGTTTGACGTTCAAATGCTTCGGACCCGACGCATCGGCGGTGATGTAAGGCAGATTGATGTCGGTTTGCTCCGCTGAAGACAGCTCGATTTTAGCTTTCTCGGCCGCTTCTTTCAGCCGCTGCAGCGCCAAAGGATCGTTGTGCAAATCAATGCCGGTGTCTTTTTTGAATTCGCCCGCCAGAAAATCGATGATGCGCAGGTCGAAGTCTTCACCACCCAGGAAGGTATCGCCGTTGGTGGCCAAGACCTCGAATTGGTGCTCGCCTTCGATCTCGGCGATTTCGATGATGGAGATATCGAAAGTACCGCCGCCCAAGTCGTAAACCGCGATCGTAGTGTCGCCTTTGGGTTTGTCCATACCAAACGCCAACGCCGCCGCAGTCGGCTCGTTGATGATACGCTTGACATCCAGACCGGCGATACGGCCGGCGTCTTTAGTAGCTTGACGTTGCGAGTCGTTGAAGTAAGCCGGTACCGTGATGACCGCTTCGGTGACTTCTTCACCCAAAAAGGCTTCGGCATCTTTTTTCAGTTTCATCAACACGCGTGATGAGACTTCAGGCGGCGCCATCTTTTTACCGTGGCATTCCACCCAGGCATCGCCGTTGTTGGCTTCCATGATTTTGTAAGGCACCATTTTGATGTCTTTTTGCACCGCGTCTTCTTTAAAGCGGCGGCCGATCAGACGTTTGATCGCAAACAAGGTGTTTTCAGGGTTGGTCACGGCCTGACGTTTGGCGGACTGGCCGACCAACACTTCGTTGTCGCCGGTGAAGGCGATGATGGACGGCGTGGTTCGCGCGCCTTCGCTGTTTTCGATAACCCGAGCGGTGCCGTTTTCCAGGACCGCGACGCAGGAGTTGGTGGTTCCCAGGTCGATTCCGATGATTTTAGCCATTGAGATTCTCCAGACTTGAATGAGGTATAAATTAAAAGTTGTTAGCGATATGCGGTTGATCGATGAAATTTCAAGCCTGTTCGTCAACTTTCGCGCTGTCGGCGGGTTTGTCCTCGGCCTTGGCCACTACCACCATCGCGGGGCGCAGCAAACGGCCGTTCAAGATGTAGCCTTTTTGAAACACGTTCAAAACGGTGTTGGGTTCGGCGCTGGCACTGGGCTGCATCGCCATGGCCTGATGCAGTTCGGGATTGAAAACTTGCCCGGTCGGGTCCAGAACCTCGATATTGAATTTGGCGAACACCGACTCGAATTGCTTGATCGTCAGCAAGCTGCCTTCGCGCAATTTAGCCACTTCCGGACTATCCCCGGTCGCCGCCTGCACGCCAAGCTCGAGACTGTCCAACACGCTGAGCAACTCCTTGGCGAATTTGGCCAAGCCGTATTTGCGCTCGTCGTCCAAATCCTTTTGTACGCGCTTTTTCAGATTTTCCATGTCGGCCTGCACGCGCAAGGCCCTGTCCAAATTGACGGCGGCCTGTTGCTGGGCTTGCTCCAGTTGTTGCCGCAGGCTTTCGATGCTGACTTCGCCGACCTCGGTTGCCTCCGTGACAACTTCTTCGTCGGCCTCCTTGGTCTGCTCCAGCACCTCGGCGATCAATTCGGCGTCGGATTGCTGTTCGTGACTCGATTGCTGATGGCTCATTAGGGACTCCGTGGTTCTTAAAATATTAGGTCGGCCTTACGATAAGGGCGATTATTTGGGATTCAAGGCCGCGCCCAATATTTTTGCCGTCACATCGACGAACGGAATCACTTTTTCATAGGCCATCCGGGTCGGGCCGATCACGCCCAACACGCCGACCACCTCGTCGTTGACCGAGTATGGCGCCGTCACCAAGCTACAATGGTCGAACGCGCGGTATCCGGACTCTTCGCCGATAAAAATCTGCACGCCGTCGGCCAACAGGCATTGATCCAGCAAATGGATCACCCCGCGCTTTTGGCTGAAGGCCTCGAACAATTGCTTCAGGCGATCCATATCGGACAGTTCGGAAAAGCCCATTAGGTTGGTTTCGCCGCTCAGCACGTAATCGTCGTTGGGCTGCTGGGCGAAGGTCAATTGCGCCATATTCACCGCGTCGATCATGCCTTGATTGACCCGCTGTTGATCTTGTTCCATTTCCCGCAACACTTGTTCGCGGATCTTGGCCAGACTGAGACCGGCGTAAACCGAATTCAAATAATTGGCGGCCTGTTGCAGTTCGGCCGGACTGAATTGGCGTTGAGTGTGGATGATTTTGTTATGCACTTCCTCGCCGTCGGTAACGAAAATCACCAGCACGCGTTTGCTGGACATCGGCAGGAATTCGATGTGCCGTAGCGTCACCATCTCGCGGCGCGGCAAGGTGACGACGCCGGCCATATGGGTCATGTCGGACAACAACCTGGAGGCCTTGCTCAGCACGTCGCCGGTTTTGTCCACGTCGGCCAGCAAGCCGCTTTGCAGTTGGTCCAGATCGCTGGAAGCCAAGGGTTTGACCGTCAGCAGGCTATCGACGAACAAACGGTAGCCGGCCACGGTCGGCACCCGGCCCGCCGAGGTATGCGGCGAATGAATCAAACCCATTTCCTCGAGATCGGCCATCACGTTGCGAATGCTGGCCGGACTCAGTTTAAGTAGCGGATCCTTGGACAATACCCGCGAACCGACCGGCTGGCCGTCTTGAATGTAACGCTCAACCAAGGCCTTCAACAAATAAGCCGATCTTTCGTTTAAATCCGGTCCACTAGCCACATTGACACCCTAGAAAATTCGTTAGCACTCCAACCTTACGAGTGCTAGCTAGCAAAACTAACAGTTGCCCGAAGCCTTGTCAATCCGACTGAAATCCGCGCGAACCCAAGTCTGTCGGCGATTTCGGCCGATTTCGACGCGGCCAAATAGCATCGGTTCGGATGTGCTTAAAGACCAAGGGAATGCCTCGCCGACGACACGGTCACTCGCGCGTAACGGATTTCGGGGTGTCAACCAAACCGCGCGGAATCTTACCGATACCGGCGGTTCCAGCCGCAACGGCCGACTAACGCCGCCGCCGCGCGCGAAGCTTCGCTAGTGCCGGCTCGAATTGTTTGTATAATCCCAAGCATTTTTGAATCCCGGCTCAGACATGCCCTCACCCTTCAAACGCATCGGCATCATCGGTAAATTCGGCGATCCGGGGATCGCCGCCACGCTTAGCGAGCTCTACCGCTTTTTGCTGCGGCGCGGCCACTCGGTCGCCGCCGATAGCCGGAGCGCGGAGCTGACGCAAGTCGAAGGCGTCGTCGCCACTCACATCGAGCGCCTGCCGGAATGTTGCGACCTGCTGATCGCGGTCGGCGGCGACGGCACCTTTTTGACCGCTGCCCGCGCGGCGGCCGATTTCGACACCCCGTTGCTCGGCGTCAACCTGGGCCGGCTGGGATTTCTGGCGGATATTTCCCCGGACCAGTTGCTAAGCCGACTGGCGCAAATCCTCGACGGCCGCTTCCAAACCGAACAACGGCACTTGTTGCAGGCTTCGATCATCCGCGACGGCGAACTCATTCATCGCCAGACCGCGGTCAACGAAGTGGTCGTGCACCGCTGGGTCACGCCGAGCATGATCGAAATCGTCACCAGCATCGACGGCGTGTTCCTGAACACTCAGCGTTCCGACGGCCTGATCGTTGCAACGCCGACCGGCTCGACCGCCTATTCGCTGTCGGCCGGCGGACCGATTCTGCATCCGGCCCTGCATGCTCTGGTGCTGGTGCCGCTCAACCCGCACATGCTGTCCAATCGCCCCATCGTCATCGACGATAACGTCACGATCGAGATCCGTTTTAGCCAGCTCAAGCAAATCAACGCGCTGGTCACCTGCGATCACTTGGAAATCCCGGACGTGCGCATTCACGACAAGATCGTCATTCGCAAGGCCGACCAACCGATTCACATCCTGCACCCGGAAGACCACGATTTCTTCCACATTCTGCGAAGCAAACTGAACTGGAGCGGCGGACATACCGCCAAATGACATGCTGTTGAACCTCAATATTCTCGATCTGGCCGTGGTCGACAAACTGGACTTGGACCTGGAACCCGGTATGTCGGTGCTGACCGGCGAAACCGGTGCCGGCAAATCGATACTGTTGACCGCGCTGGGCTTGGCGCTGGGTGACCGCGCCGATTCCGGCTACGTGCGCCCCGGCAGCAAGCGCGCCGAAATCAACATCGAATTCGATCTATCCAAGGCACCGCTGGTGAACCAATGGCTGGCCGACCACGAATTGGACGACGACGGCCAATGCCTGATCCGCCGCACCGTTAGCGAAGACGGCCGCTCCAAGGCCTATATCAACAACCGGCCCGTCAATCTGCAAACACTGCAAACGCTGAGCCGCCAATTGGTCGAAATCCACGGCCAACACGCCCATTTGACGCTGCTTGATGCCGACGAACAGCGCCTGCTGCTGGACGGCTTTGCCGACCACGCCGAATTGCTCAACGACTTGAACGCCTGCCAACAACACTGGCGACTAGCCGATAAAGAACGGCGGCAACTGCAAAAATCCGGAAGCGACCAAGTCGAACGCGAGGAACTGCTGCGCTACCAACTCGAAGAGTTGCAGCAACTGGATCTGGAAAATTTCGATTACCAAGCCCTGGCCGACGAACACCACAAACTGGCCAACCTGGGCAGAATTTTGAGCGTCGGTCAGCAACAACTCGACATTCTCTACGACAACGACCAGCAATCGGTCGCCGACATGCTCGGTCACGTGATCCACGCGGTCGGCGAATTAAGCCAATACGCCGCCGAACTGAACGGCATCGTCGAACTGCTCGGCGATGCCGAAATCCAGATCGGCGAAGCCACCCAACAACTGCGGCGCTTCCTGGAAAATCAGGAAGCCGACCCCGGACAACTGAGCTGGCTGGAAAACCAGATCGGCGTAATCCAACGCCTAAGCCGCAAACACAAGGTAGCAGCCGAGGAACTGCCGGCGTTGGCCGAGCAATTCGCGGTGGAACTGAACAATCTCAGCCATAGCGGCGAGCGCCTTGAAATCCTGCAAGCCGATTGCGAGCGTCTGCTGGCGCAATACCGCGAGTTGGCCGACCGCTTGTCGGCCAGCCGGCGCCGGGCCGGCGACGAGTTGCAGCGCCGCATTTCCGACGCGATCAAGGAATTGGGTCTGCCGCACGGCGAGTTCCTGGTCAAGCTGGACCGGGAAAACAGCGACGAGCCGCAACGCAACGGCCTGGACCGCATCGAGTTTCTGATCAGCACCAATCCCGGCCTGCCCGCCAAACCCTTGGCCAAGGTGGCGTCGGGCGGCGAGTTGTCTAGGATCAGTCTGGCGATTCAAGTGACCACCAGCACCGACAAAACCACGCCAACCATGATCTTCGACGAGGTCGATTCCGGTATCGGCGGCGGCATCGCCGAAATCGTCGGGCAAAAGCTGCGTCGGCTGAGCCTGAACCGGCAAGTGCTGTGCGTAACGCACTTGCCGCAAGTCGCTTCGCAGGCCCATCAGCATTTATTCGTCGCCAAAAACCAAAATGCCGCGGTCACCTCATCGACGGTCCGCAAACTCAGCGAGGACGAACGGGTCACCGAGGTGGCTAGAATGCTAGGCGGCGTCACCATCACCGAGAACACCTTGGCGCATGCCCGAGAAATGCTGAGTCTGGGCGGTGGCGAAGCCTAGCCGGCCAGAATCAGCGCACCGACAAACTCAACACGCCCATCAGCACCAAGGTCGCCCCGCCGACTTGCAATAACGTCATCGGTTCGCCGAGGAACACCGCCGCCATCAGCAGCGTCGACACCGGCCCTATCGTGCCGACCAGCGAGGCGTGGCCGGAACCGATCCGGCGAATCGCCGCCGACAGCATAAACACCGGCAACACCGTCGAGACGATCGCCATCGCCAAACTCAGTTGGTACACCGGCATCGGCAACAGCAAGGCCTGCGGCGGATGCGTCAACACGAACTGCAAGATCGACGCCGCGCACGCCACCAACGTTGCGTAGGCGGTAAAGCGCATCGCGCCCAAGCGGGCAATGGCCTGGCCCGCGCCGAGCAAATACAGCGCATAGCTGACCGTGCCGGCAAACACATAGGCGGCTCCCAACCAAAGCTTGTCGCCGGCTCCATCCCACTCGCCGACGAACACCAGCGCGATTCCGCTATAACTCAACAAGACCGCCGTCAGTTCCCTGAACCCAAACGGCTTTTTCAACCACAGCGCCGACATCGCCAGCACCAAGGTCGGGTACAAAAACAAAATCAACCGCTCCAGACCGGCGGAGATGTATTGCAAACCGGTGAAATCAAGCAGGCTGGACAGGTAATAGCCGAGCAAACCGAGCACGCCGACCACCCAATAATCGCGGCCGGTCAGCGCCGGCTGCGTGGCAGTTCCACGATGGCGAAACGCGACGACCAGGAAAAACGGCACCGAAAACGCCATCCGCAACGCCAATAGCGTCACGGCATCGACGGCTTGCACATAGGCCAGCTTGACCAAAATCGTCTTGGCGGAAAAGCCGATCGCGGCCAATGCCGCCAGGCCGTAACCGAGCAGGGTTTGGGTGGAGGTCGCTTGGGGGGATTTCATGGGGGCTCCGGTGTGGTTGCGAGCCCTAGACAAATGACAAAGCCACCGCGGTCGAGCCCGCGGTGGTTTGAACTGAAATTAGAACAACGCAAACACCACGGCCGTGAGCAAAGCCCATAGCCATGACTTATTTGCAAAAAGTGGCGAAAGAGATCGATTCATGGGGCGACTATAAGCCGGACCGGCCAAAACTGTCAAACCAAAACCCACCTATCAACGGCGGAATTTGCCGACCAACTCGTTCAACTGTACGGCCAGCTGCACCAGCTCGCGGCTGGCATCGCTGGTTTGCGCGGCATCCTGCGAGGTGCGATCGGTCAGGCCGCCGATATTGCCGATGCTTTGGCCGACGTGTTGGGCAACGCGGCTTTGATTGTCGGCCACCAAGGCCATTTGCGAGTTCAACAGCCGAATTTGGGTCACCCGCTCGGCAATCGCGCTCAAGCCTTGATCGGCGCTTTGGACTTGTTCCCGGCGTTGCTCGGCGCTGGTTTTGGCCTTATCCATCACCGTCACCGCCTCCTTGGCCTCGCGTTGCAATTGGTCGATGATTTTCTCGATCTCTTCGGTCGCCTGATGCGAGCGGGTCGCCAGTGTCCGTACCTCGTCGGCCACCACCGCGAAACCGCGGCCTTGTTCACCGGCCCTGGCCGCCTCGATCGCGGCGTTCAAGGCCAGCAAATTGGTCTGTTCGGCCAAACCCTTGATCACGTCCAACACCGCGCCGACGCCGTTGCTTTTTTGATCGAGGCGTTTGATGACTTCCGAGGCCCGCTCGATTTCGCTGACCAGCACATAGATGCCGTCGATGGCATTTTTGGTGGTTTCCGCGCCCTGGGCGGCTTGCTGGTCGGCCTCGACCGACGCTTGCGCGGCACCATCGGCGCCCATGCGGACATCGCGCACCGAATCCTCCAACTCGCGGATCGCCTCGATGACGGTTTCAGTTTCCCGTTGCTGTTGAGTCGCGGCTTGCGATGTTTGCCGCGATACGGTGGCGATGCGGTCGGTGGCGTCGGTCAACAAACGACTGACATCGGACACTCGGTTCAAACTGGCGGCGAAATTGGCCAGCATTGAATTAAACGAGGTGCTGACCTGGCCGATTTCATCGCCGCTGTTGACCGGCAAGCGCGCGGTCAAATCCGAATGGCGGGCGATGGTATCGACAGTGTCGCGCATCGTCACCAACGGATTGACGACAATACGCCGCATCAGAATATTGACCAGCAACAAGCCGGCGGCAAACATCGCCAGCGAAATCGCCGAGCCGGCAATCAAATCCTGATTGATCTGGTCGTCCAGGCTCGCCAGCGAATACGACACCCGCACCGCGCCCAACACTTCGCCTTCCTTGACCGGATGGCAGGTCAGGCAATTGGTGCCGCGAAAATTGCTGCTGGCCAGTATCGGCTCGACCACGGTCACCCAACGTCCGTTGGCATCGTCGCCGTGGCGGATCAACGCTTCGCCGCTCAGCCCGCGCCGGTCCAGTTCATCAATCGCGGCCTGTTCGGGCTTGCCCTTGCCGTGCAGCTCGACGATGCCGTTGCCGCGAATCAGCCGCACCTCGCTGACGCCGGGATGCGACATGGCCTTTTCCCGCAGCACTTCGACCTGCGACATCGCCCCGGTCAGCATCAAGGTGTTGATGCCGTCGAAATAGCCGGCGGCAATATTTTTGGCTTTGTCGGTCGCCAGCGCCCGCACCATGTCTTTCTGGCGGCCGGCCATGAATACGTTGCTGACCAACATCAGCACGATGAACACGCTGGCGATACTGAGCAGAATTTTGGCTTGGATGGTAGATTGACTGTTCATAATTCTGGGCTGCTTAACATTCCGTGGGAATTTATCACGAGTCATCGGCACCGCGCGGAGAAACCTGAACGACCAATCCGAAAAATTGCGTTCCCGGTCATTGTTTCCCGCCGCGCTCCGCCGGTCTCCGCGATCAGGTCGCAACGGCCACCCCACGGCCGCCCGGTCGTTTTTCGTAAATATGCTAAGGTTGCGAAACTGCGCGAAGCCGGACCTGCCGGCCACTGCCGCCGCTTGCTCTAACTATAGACCGGGAGTTCCGCCTTGGACGATATTTTCGAACTGCTCGCCGTGGTCGCGCTCGTCGTGCCGATCGTCGTGATCGTGATGTTGCTGGTACTGCTCAAGCGACAGAGCGAACTCAACCGGGAATTCAAGGACGCGCTCACCGGCCTGCACGCCGCCTTGCGCGAAGACCGCAAACTGCTGCTGACCTTGACCGAACGCATGAATACCGAGCGCCCGCCCGCCGCGCCGGCCCAATTCGAGGTGCAAACGCCGGCGCGAGAGCAAGTCTTGTTCGAGCCCGATTCCATTCAAACGGCGGCAGCGGAACCAGACCCATCGGCAGCCGCCGATGCCGAACCGTCGCTAGAAATTCCCGCCCCCAACGACGCCTGGCAAACCGCCGGCTGGCAAGTCGCCGAACCGAGCCGCTTCGAATTGGCGGCTCGGCAGGCGCTGCGCCAAATCTGGAACTGGATCGTGGTCGGCGAAGGCCACCGTCCGGAAGGGGTATCGATCGAATACGCGGTCGCCAGCAACTGGCTATTGCGGGTCGGCGTCCTGATTCTGGTCACCGGCATCGGCTTTTTCCTGAAATATTCGATCGATAACGGCCTGCTCGGCGAACAAGCGCGGGTCGCGCTCAGCGTGCTGACCGGGCTGGCGATGATCGGCGGCGGCGTGCGCCTGGTCGGCGGCCAGTACCATTTGTTCAGCCAGGGCTTGTTGGGCGGCGGCATCGCGGTGCTGTATTTCAGCGCGTTCGCCGCCTACGCCTTCTACCATTTGCTGGACGCCTATCCGGCCTTCGGTTTGATGCTGACGGTCACCGCCGCGGCGGCCGCGTTGGCGATCCGGCTGGACGCGATGTTGGTGGCGATCTTTGCGATCATCGGCGGCTATTGCACGCCGATTCTGCTCTCAACCGGTCAGGTGAATTTCGTCGGCTTGTTCAGCTACCTGTTGTTGTTGGGCGGCGGCATCCTGGCGGTGAATTGGTACAAGCAATGGCACGTCCTGAATTTTCTCGGCTTCGCCTTCAACTACCTGTTGTTTTTCGGCGCGATGCAGCGCTACGAGTCCGGCTATTTCTGGCAAGTACTGCCGTTTTTGACGGGCTTTTTCGTGCTGTATTCGACGACGGTGTTTTTGTTTTGCCTAGTCAATCGGCAGCGCTCGACATTGCTTGACTTGATCGCGCTGGCGGTCAACGCGGCGATCTATTTCGGCACCGCCTACGAATTGATCGCGGCCGACTACGGGCAAATCTGGACCGCGTTGCTGTGCATCGCGCTGTCGGCATTCTACGTCGGCCACGTGCATTACTGTCTGGCTCGCCGCGTCGAGGACCGGGAGCTGGTGGTCGGCTTTATCGGGCTGGCGGCCTTCTTTCTGAGCGTGGCAGTGCCGCTGCTGCTATCCAAGCAATGGATCACGGTCAGTTGGTCGCTACAAGCCCTGGTGATGATCTGGATGGCCGGCAAAGTGCGTAGCGCGTTTTTACGCCAAACCGCTTACCTGTTGTATTTGCTGGTGGTGGTCCGATACGCTTTCATCGATTTGCCCGGCCAATACGCGGCGGCGGCAAATTGGGACGCCGCACCGGGCGAATTCTGGTTCGGACTGCTCGAACGCCTGATCAGCTTCGGCATCCCGATACTGTCGATGGCGTTCGCCTATACGCTGATCGAAAAACCGGCGCCGGCGGCGGATTTGGCCTGCACTCCAGCCCAGGACGTGCCGGTCTGGCTGAAGGACGGCGGCGTCTTGGCCGTCACGGCTCTGATCGTCGTCGCCCTGGTGTTCGTGACGCTACAATTGGAACTGTACCGCAGCCTCGCCTACTTGTATCCGCCACTGCAAGCACCGGCGCTGACGCTGGTCTGGCTGGGCTTGGGCGCGCTGCTGCTGCACCGCTACATGACCGGTTCCGGTCAGCTCATGTTAACCGGCCTGCGTTGGCTGCTGATCGGGCTGGCGATCAAGCTGGCGTTTTTCGATTTGCCGTCCTGGGGTCTGACGCTGGGTCACGCCGCGATCGGCGACAGTCTGCTGACCTTGCACTACGGCGACGCTTACCGTTTCGAAACGGCGCTGATGCGGCTGCTGGATTTCGGCGCGATTATCCTGTTTCTGGCCTTGGCCTTCCGCCGGCTGGAAGGCGACGAAGGCCGCGCCGCCGACGTGCGCCGCTGGCTGGGCACAGCGGCGCTGGTGATGTTGTTCGCGTTTCTCAGCCTGGAAACCAACTCGCTGTTGCTGCACTATTTGCCCGGCTTGCGCTCCGGCGGCGTGACGATACTGTGGTCGCTGTTCGCGCTGACATCGGTTTACCAGGGCATCCGCCGCGAGGTCGCCGCGTTGCGCTTGGTCGGTTTGGTGTTGTTCGCGATCGTGGCCTGGAAGGTGTTCTTCGTCGATTTGGCCCGCTTGGAGCAAATTTACCGGATCGTCGCCTTCATCGTGTTGGGCATGCTGGTGCTGGGCGGCGCGTTTTTCTACATGCGTTATCGGCAAAACTTTGCCGGTAACGCCGACACCGAGAGCGAACGATGAATCCCCGCAACATCTTGATAGTCTGTTGGCTGACGCTGTCCGCTCCGGTCGGCGCGGCCGGTTTCAGTCGCCCGGTTCAGCAAGCGGCCGGTAGCGGTCAGGCGCTGCTGGCGATCGAGTTGGACCCGCACATTTATTCGGCCAGCGCCGCCGGCTTCAGCGATTTGCGTCTGCTTGACGGCCAAGGCGTCGAAACGCCGTTTCTGTTGCGTCCGGCCGCCGAGCGGACAACCGTTCGTAGCCGCCACCCCAGCCCCGGCCAAATTACCGCGCTTCACACCGGCGGCGACGGTCTGAGCTTCAGCGCGCATCTGGCCGACAACGCCGAACCCGCCGACGGTTTGACGCTGGTCACCGCCCAACGCGATTTCGAATACGAACTGACGGTGCAAGGTTCGAGCGACGGCGAGCACTGGCGGACGCTGGCCGAGCGCGCGCCGATCTACGATTACTCGCGGCATCTGGCCATCGCCAATCTGGACGTGGCGTTGCCGGCCAACCGCGATCGCTATTTCAAAATCCTGATTGGCAAAGCTAGCCAAACCCGGGTCGCCGAAGTCACCGGGCTAACCCGGCGCCTGCAAGGCGGCGACGAATTGGAACGCAGCGAGACCCAAACCCTGTATCGGGAGCCGCTGCATATCGAGCGGATCGAATTCTGGCATTTGCGCTCGGAAAGCCGCGCCGAGGCCGAAACCGTCGTCGACTATCCATTGCCCGGCTTTCGCGTCCACGAAGACCCCGAGCAGCGCGCCACGCTGATCGACATCGACAGCCACCAACTGCCGTTGACCGGACTGCGGGTGGACGTCGCCACGTCGAGCTTTCAACGCGATGTCGAGCTGCAAACGCCGCGAGCCGGCGGCGGCGACTCGGCCTGGCAAACCTTGAGCGCCGGGCAATTGCGGGCCTTGCGGTTCGGCGACATCCAGCAAACCGAAAACCGGATCGATTTTCCGGAACATCGCGGCGAGCGGTTTCGGCTGGTCATCCACAATCAGGACAATCCGCCGTTGCAAATCGCCGGGCTGACCGGACTGGGCAAGAATTATCGCTTGTGGTTTATCGCAGCCCCCGATACCGCGTACCGCTTGAGTTACGGAACCGCCGGCCTCGCGCCGGCCCGTTACGACACCGCCGCGATCGGCGAGTTGCTCCGGCAAGGTATCGTGCCGACCCCGGCCGGCTTGGGCGCGGCGGTCGCCACCGGCCAACAAGGCACCGACAACACCGTCAGAGACTTTCTCAACAGCCGGGGATTTTTACTGGGCGTGATTGCGCTGGTGGCGCCGGTATTGGCCTGGAGCCTTTACCGGGCGGGAAAACGGCTGGGTCATTTGCCGAAATAAGCCGTCAGCGGGCTTCTCGTTCGGCCCGCCAGGTAAAGTAACGCGGCCGCCAGCGCCGCGCCCAGCGTGTCGGCCAGCCAATCGCCGACGCCCGGCTCGCGTCCCGGCACGAAGGACTGGTGCCATTCGTCGCTAATCCCGTACAAGCTGCAATAGGCGACACTGACCAAGGCTAGCAAGCGGCGATCGGCCAGCAAATGCCGAAACGCCCGCCAACTAAACACCTCCATCGCGAAATAGGCTAGCGCGTGCTGGACCTTGTCCTGAAACTCGAAGAGCATCGCCACCGGCAAGCTCTGTTGCGCCGACAACCAGAAAATCAAGCCGCAAAACGCCGCCAGCGCGGTCCAGTCTCGGAATACTCTCATTTTTTCCATCCATCTATCGTTGTTTAACCAGGGTTCGATGTCGGCTAAGCCTACCCGCCGCCTTCGAGCAATTGCTTGGCCAACTGGTTGCCGGCCTCGACCAGCGGATGGATCACAAAATCGGCGCCCAGGGTCTGCAAATGCTCGGCTTCCTCGGCATGGTAGCAAATCGCGCCGATCTGGCCTTGATAGCCGCGCCGGCGCAATTGCTCGATCGCGGCGCAGCGCACCTCGTAGGCCGGTACCGTCAGTAAAATCCCCTTAACCCTTTCCAGCGGCAAGCCGCTCCATAATTCGTTGTCCTCGGCATCGCCGTAGACCACGCGCCGCCCCCTGCCCAGCAAGGTCTCCAGCACGGTCGGGTCGGCGTCCAGGCCCACCACCCGCTGCTCGCGCTCGCACAAGGCCCGATAGGCGGCGACGCCGGTGCGGCCCATGCCGACCACCAGCCATTCGGCGGCGCCGAAGGATTCGGGCAGGCGGTCGGGATTGCCGGATTGTTTTTCAAAACGCACCAGCCAGGACTCGGCCCAGCCGAACAAGCGGTGCGAGTAGCGGTTCAGCGGTGCCGCCACCGCCAACGAACCGGCCACCGCCAGACTGATAATCGCCTTCCAATCCTCGGTCAACAAACCGGCGTTGACCACCGCCCCGGTCGTGATCAAGGCAAACTCGCTGTAGGTCATCAAGGCCAATGACGACACGAACGCGGTGCGCGCCCGCAAGCCGGCGAACAAAAACAAGGCGAAAAATAACACGCCCTGCAGCGGCAACAGGCCCAACAGGCTCAACGCCAACAGTATCTGATCGCGGTTCGGCAGCTCGGCCAGACCGATTTGCAGAAAGAAGGCCACCAGAAACAATTCCTTCAGGCTCCACAGCCGGTCGGTCAATTCGTCGATCTTGGGATGAGTCGCCAGCATCACGCCGGTCAACAGCGCGCCGATGTCGGCGGAAATGCCGACTCGCTCGGCCGCGACGCCGCCGGCCAGCGCCAAGGAAACGCCCAGCAGCATTTTGAGTTCGGACGCCCGACTGGCCGACAAAATCCGGTGCGCCAGCGGCCGCAACAACGGTAGCGCGAACAGGACCGCGGCCCAAGGCTCGGGCTGTTTGCCGTCCGCCACCGCCAACAGCACGATTGCGACAATGTCCTGCAAAATCAAAATACTCAGCACGTCGCGGCCGTGCAGCGTCGACAATTCGCCGTTGTCCTCCAACACCTTGATCGCCAGCACGGTACTGGAAAACGCCAAACTGACCCCCAACACCAGCCCGCCGGTCATCTGTTGTTCCAGCCAGAAAAATACCAGCGCGGAGGTCACCGCCGTCAGTAACAAGTGCAAACCGCCGACGCTCAAGACCTCGCGGCGAATCAACGATGAAGGTTTCAGCTTCAAACCGACCGAAAACAGCAAGAGTTCGATGCCGATTTCCGCCAGATGGCCAAGATTCGGCAACGGCGCGATTTGCAAACCATGCAAACCATAGCCGGCGGCCAAATAGCCGACCAAGGGTGGAAACGATAAGCGGCTGGCGATCAAGCCGGCCAAATACGCCGCGGCAATCCAGATTAGTTCGGTCATAAATCAATCATGCTGAGTCAAAACGGCCAGCCATGCCGGCCGGTCCCAATCATCGGGCAAGGCGCAAGCCAACCTGATCCGGCCGGCCGCGCGCCGGAACCAACCAAACCATGCCAGACCAACCGGAACGGCGGCTATTCCAGCGCGATACTGCCCTCTATCGTGTGGCGTATGCCCAGAGCCGGCGCCTCCAAGGTCATCGCCACCGCCAGGGTCTCGGAGCCCTCGAGTATGCCGGCCTCGACCGCTTTCAGCACGGCGTGTTCCAATTCGCGCTGCGAGGCAATCCCGACGGTTTTCAGGAACTTACGAACTTCCAAATTCAAGGTATCTTCGTTCATGATCATCCCCCAAGTAGCGGTGGTCGAAACGCTGGCGACGGCAATACGCTCGAAACGCCCGCGCGTTAACGGTCAGATTATCATGGAATGACGCTTTCTCGGTCCCGCAAGGTAACCAGGCCTTATAAGCCGATGGATGCAAAGCCGATGCACAACGGATTGTTGGCGAGAAATCGCGGCAAGGAGGGAGGCGACGATTGGAAACGGGCTTGGCGGAAATGTCGGGGCAAAACCC